>JAEYTQ010000224.1 GCA_023433965.1 Pseudomonadota bacterium
ATATCGACGTGCGCGGCTCCGGTCCGCTGCCGACCCCGCTGGTCACGGCGCTGTCGCGCGTCGCCGAGCAGCATCGCCTGGCGCGGCTGACGCGCCATGGCGAACTGGTGCTGCAACGCTTGCCGCCGACGGTGAGGATGGGCCGCGCCGAGGTGACGCTGCCGCCCGGCTCCTTCCTGCAGGCCACGGTGGCCGGCGAAGAGACGCTTGCAGCACTCGTCGCTGAACGTATCGGCAGGGCGAAGGAGGTTCTCGACCTCTTCTGCGGCGTCGGCCCGTTCGCGCTACGCCTCGCCGAGAAGGCGCGCGTCACCGCTCACGACAACGACGCCGGCGCTGTTGCAGCGCTCGCGAAGGCGGCGCGCACACCGGGACTGAAGCCGATCAAGACCGAGCCGCGCGATCTTTTCCGCCGCCCGCTGGTACCGCCGGAGCTGCGCGACTTCGACGCCGTGGTCTTCGACCCACCGCGCCAGGGCGCCCAGGCGCAAGCGCTGAAGCTTGCCGCGAGCAAGGTGCCCGTCGTGGTCGCGGTCTCCTGCAACGTCGCGACCTTCGCCCGCGACGCGCGACTCTTGATCGACGGCGGCTATCGGCTGGAGACGGTGGTGCCGGTCGACCAGTTCCGCCATACGCCGCATGTCGAGCTGGTGGCGCGGTTCGCGCGATAGGCGCCAAGCGCCCCATCGAGCCGACAACCTTGATGCCGGTCAATCGCCCGGCCGCCCCCTTGCGCTAAACGTGTCGTGCGCCATCGAACGCGGAGCGGACATTCGTGGACAACCGGCGACAATTCATGGCGGCCGCGCTCGGGCTTTCCGCGGCGGCGATCGGCGGCTCTTCCGCCACAGCCGCGGCGCCGACCTATGACGAGGCGGTCAAGTCGTCATGGACTCCGCTGCGAGCCGCCCCCAGGGATCGCGAGCTCGTCCGCTTTGCGACTCTGGCAGCCAACAGCCACAACACCCAGCCGTGGATTTTCTCCGCCCGCGGCAACGTCATCACGATTGCACCTGATCTCACGCGCCGCTGTCCGGCCGTCGATCCTGACGATCATCACCTCTACGTCAGTCTCGGCTGTGCCGCCGAAAACCTCGTCCTCGCCGCCTCCACGCTCGGCTGGCGCGCCGATCCGGTCGTCGACGGCGATCGCGTCGTGATCACGCTGGAGCAGGCCCCGCCTGCGGCATCGGCACTGGCCGACGCAATTCCGATCAGGCAATGCACCCGTGCCGCCTATGCCGGCGCACCAGCCGCACCCGAGATCTTGCGCCAGCTCGAGAATGCCTGCCGCGAACCCGGCGTCTCGGCGATCATGATCACCGAGCGCGCGCAGATGACTGAAGTCGCCGACTACGTGCTCGCCGGCAATTCGGCGCAGATGCGCGACAAGGCCTTCATGCGTGAGCTCGTCAGCTGGATCCGCTTCAACGAGGCGGAGGCGCTCGCGACCATGGACGGGCTGTTCGCGCCCGCCTCGGGCAACCCGTCGTTGCCGTCATGGGTGGCGCGGCCGCTTCTGAACATCTTCTTCACCGAAAGTGGGGAGAACAAGAAATACCGCGAACAGCTCGACAGCTCGGCCGGTGCCATCGTGCTTGCAGCAGACCGCAGCGACAAGCCGCATTGGATCGCGGTCGGCCGCGCCTGTCAGCGCTTCGGTTTGCAGGCCACCGCGCTGGGCCTCAAATACGCGTTCATCAACCAGCCGGTCGAGGTCGCAGCGCTCAGGCCGCAATTTGCAACCTGGTTCGGCCTCGGCGATCGGCGTCCCGACATCGTGATGCGCTTCGGAACCGGCCCGAACCTGCCGAAATCGCTGCGGCGCTCGCCGGACCTCGTGATGCGATCCTAGCGCCGCAAGGCGCCGAGCGCTGGCGATTCGCCGGGCAGCATGTTCGATCTGATATCGCTGTCCATGCGGCCCGAGTCCGGCTGAATGAAACCGGCGCCGAACGACAGGCTGAGATTTGAGGTCGGCTTGAACTCGACACCCGCGAATGCGCCGGTGCCGGACGCTGCGCCGGAGGTCAGCGGCGCAACCGAGCTGCCGATGCCATTGCCATATTTCAGCGTGTCGAAGCCGGCAAAGAATGTCACGGGCATGCCGCCCAGGATCTTGGTGTTGTAGCCGAACTGCGTGCTGTCATAGGAGAGCGCGCTGAAATTTCCGGCGAGCCCGGTCTGACCGAAGCCGCTCCAATTGAGGTTGCCCCGCTGGTTGCCGAGGTAGAAGCCGTTCGCAAAATCCGTACGGCCGCCCACCTCGCCCGCATTGAAGCTGGCGAAGTTGCCGTAAGTATCGGAACTCTGGCCGGCGCCCCCGCTGAGTCCGAAAGGCCCGCCCGGGATCCAATATCTCAGCGGCGCGACTTGCGCATGAACCGGCGCCGCGCTCAGGCAAAGCACCGAGAGCAGAGTTGCAAGTACGGGGAAACAGGCGAGGCTGGACATCGAAGCTACCGTCAGGAACTTTGCAGAATATACTCGCCTGACAGCCCCAATGCCAGCAACCGTGCCTGCGTCACGGGCACGCCCCGGAACGACCGAATCTCATGCAGCACGATCCTCTTCTCACGCGCCTGACATCTGCCTTCCAAGACGTGCCGGGCCTTGCCGCCATCGTGCTCGGCGGCTCGCGCGGGCGAGGCAGCGCGCATCCGAGTTCCGACTATGACATCGGGCTCTACTTCACCGCCGCGATTCCGCTGGACACGGAGCGGGTGCTGGCCGTCGCGAAGGACATCGCCGACGATCCCGCCGCCACGACCGTGACGCCGGTCGGCGAATGGGGCCGGTGGATCGTCGGCGGCGCCTGGCTTTCGGTGGAAGGCCGCAAGGTCGACCTGCTCTACCGCAACGCCGACGCGGTCGAGGCCGTCATGGAATCCTGCCGTGCCGGCGTGGTCACCATGGACTACCAGCCCGGCCATCCCCATGGCTTCTGCTCGGCGATTTGGATGGGCGAGATCGCGTATTGTCAGCCTCTGCACGATCCGAGCGACCTGATCGCTCGGCTCAAGTCGATCGCACTGCCCTATCCGCGGCCGCTGGGTGCGGCGTTGATCCGGCGCTTCCAGTGGGAAGTCCTGTTCAGCATCGAGAACGCCGAGCTCGCAACCGCACGCAACGAGCAGACCCATGTCGCGGGATGCCTCTATAGATCACTTGCCTGCATTGCGCAGGTTCTGTTCGCGCTCAACGATCGCTATCTCATCAACGAGAAGGGGGCGCTTCAGGAAGCCGCACGCTTTCCGCTGGCGGTTCCAAATCTCACGGAGCAGTCCGAGGAAGTCTGGCGGCTGATCGGTGCCGGCGCTTTCACACAGGCGTGCGCGATCCTGCGGACGGTCGATCGCCAGTTGAAGGCACTGACGCAACAGGACGCGACGCGGCCGTGAAAGCTATGCGGTCCTGTCCACGGAGAACGATGAACCGACCGGCGGATGTTTCGTCACCGGCACGCGGTGAAAAAAGGCCCCGAGCGGCCCGCGCCGTCATCGTCCCCAGCGATCCGACCAGATCTTCTCCCCGATCAGGCAGTTGACCCGCGGCTCCTTGTCGGCGACCGGCATCACCGGGCGTTCAGGCGTGCGGCCGGCGATCTCCATCAGCAGCTTGGTGCGGATTGCTTCCTTGAACTTGTCGCGCTCCTTGATCGTGATGACGAAGGAGCCAGGACCTCCGATGACGCAATCCTCGTAGTAGTGATCGAGATTGTCGATATCCATGGTCGAATAGGACGGCTCCTTGGCCATGATCGGCAGTCCGTTGATGACGATGCCCTTCTCCAGCGCGGCATCGCGCGCCACCGTGACAGGACCGCCATTGTTGTTGGGGCCGTCGCCGGAAATGTCGATGACGCGGCGCAGGCCCCGATAGGGGTCTTCGTCGAACAGCGGCATGGCAAAGTTGATCGCCCCTGATATCGAGGTGCGCGACGCACGCCGGATCGGCGTCTTCATGATCTCGGCAGCGACCGCATCCGCCGTCTCCGGTCCGTCGACCAGTCGCCAGGGAATGATGATCTTCTGGTCGCCGGAGGCGGCCCACTCGAAATAAGTCACCGCGATGCGGCCGTTCGGACCGAGCTTCAGCGCCTGAAGGAACTCCTTCGACTGGATCGCCTGCGCATAGCCTTCGCGCTGGATCGCGAGTTCGTCCATGTCCATGGAATAGGAGACATCGACCGCGAGGATCAGCTCGACATCGACCGTCTGCGCGTCCTTGTCGGCCGCAAGCCGTTGCGGTTGATGTTTCGGCGGTTCGAGTTTCGGCCCCGGTGCCGCGATGCCCGCGACGTCCCCTCCGGCAAGCATGCCGGCCACCAGTACAGCCCCGATCGAGAACAGCAAACGCATCGCAGTCTCCCATCGTATGACGCGATGGTGACATGCAATCGCCTTGCCGCAAAGCATGAAGATCGCCTGCACTTCACATTCGGGTGCATCACTGCTGCATGTTGCCGTCGTTTGGCCATCACGATGACAAACGGGAACAGGCGCGATCACGCGCACAGTCA
>JAEYTQ010000304.1 GCA_023433965.1 Pseudomonadota bacterium
GTCGGCAAGATCCTGGAGAACAAGTCCGAGACCTTCGGCTTCGACGCCCAGAACGAGGACTATGTCGACATGGTCGAGAAGGGCATCATCGATCCCGCCAAGGTGGTGCGGACCGCGCTGCAGGACGCCTCCTCCGTGGCCGGCCTCCTGGTGACCACCGAAGCCATGGTCGCCGAAATGCCGAAGAAGGACGCCCCGCCCGCCATGCCGGGCGGCGGCGGCATGGGCGGCTTCTAAGCCGTCCCTTCCATTACGGTGCTGCGAAGGCCGCCTCCGGGCGGCCTTCTTTTTTGCCGACCATCGGCTTCGCTTTCCGATTCAATCCACGGCCGAAACCCACTACGGTGGCGCCGATTCTGATTGCTCGAGGGTGTCGTCGATGCGCGCGATTCCGGTTTGTTCGTCAGCCCTGTTGGCTCTTCTGCTTGCAGCTTCGCCGGAGCTTGCCTCCGCCCAGATGAAGCTGTCGCCGAAGGCGACGGTGCCGGGGGGACCCGAGACGCGCTATTTCACCGCCCTCGACGGGCTGATGGACGGCAATGCCGACGTGATCCTGAAGGAGACGCGCCAGGGCAAGACGGTCACCGCGGCGGTGCTCGACGTTTGTTACCCCGTCGCGAAGCATTCCGGCCGCAAGGACCGCTTCGTCGTCAATCTCCAGGTCGCCGGCCCGACGTTGACGGGAACGGCGCAGAGCATCAGCGAGAAGTCGCCGGTCAGCGTCAGGCTGACGCGCAAGCAGTCCGGCGACTTGTTCGAGTTCCGCGGCCAGATCGCGATCGGCCGGGCGGTGACGGAGGTCACCTCGCCCGACAATTCAGATCTGAGCGAAAGGGAGTTTCTGGACAGCCAGAGCTCCGACGACGGCATCACGCCGCAGCCGAAGGATTTCACCGACGTCTCGCCGGAAGCGATCGCGGTCAAGGTCAAGCTCGAAGCTGCGACCGACTTCCTGAAGAGCCTGAAGGGCCAGGAGGTCGAGGTGGCCCTGACGAGCCTCGCCGTCGGCTGCGACGCGCTGCGCGCGGGCGAGCAGACCATCACCATGTCGGTCGATCCCGAGCGCGCAGGCGCACTACTGTCCAAGTTCAAGGCAATGCCAGGCGTCACGGCGGCCGGCTGGACCGCGGGCATGGTCGAGATGGACCGCACCATCCGCTTTCCCGCGGCGGACTGGCGCGAGGGCGACAAGATCAACAAGGGCAAGCTTGCGACTGCGGTCGCAGACGTGCTGAGCCGGACGCTCGCGGCAAAGCCGGTCTCCCAGAATTTCAACCCGGCAACCGGCAAGCTCAAGCTGGTGTTCAAGCGGCCTAACCTTGATTTCCCGGCGCTCGAGCTCACCGACACGATCGAGGTTGCAGGCCTCATATCGCCGGACAAGCCGGGCACCACCGACAAGCTCATGCTCTGGATCGGCAGCCCCGCGACCACGACCGCCGACGAGAGCAGCGGTGCGAGGCTCGACCTGTCCGACGATGCGAGCCTGGACGAAGAAGGCGATCTGCCCGACGACAACGGCTCGATCGAGGCGCTCGCCAGGGAGCTGAAGGGCCAGCATTGGGACGCCGACAAGTCGGCGTGGAAGTGACGTCGTCATTCCGGGGCGACGCGTCAGCGTCGAACCCGGAATCTCGCGCTACAATCTCGAGATCCTCGGGTGCGCAACTGCGCACCATCGTTCGCGCTATGCGCGCCCCGGAATGACCTGACGGTCAATTCCCCGTCGTCCGAAAGCGCAGCGGCTTTGGGCCGATCAGCGTCAGCACGTCGCCCTGGCGCTTCCAGGTCTCGACGCTGCCGAGCGCTGCGACGAGCTCGTCGTCGGCCTGCGCTCTGGCCGGCGGACAGTTGCGGTCCTGGATCTGGCCGGGGACGAAGATCACGGTATTGCCGGCGACCGAGAACTGGCCCTTGCCGCCCTTGCACCAGAGCTCCAGCACGACCTCGCCATGGTCGCCGATCTCGATGTTCGGAATCCGCTTCGAGCCTGCTTGCGGCAACGCTTCCAGCGTCATCTCGGTGCCGAAGGGAAACCCCTCCTGGGCACGCGCGAGCGTCGACATCGCGAGCATTGCAATCGCCGCATACACCAATCGCTGGAGCGAAACCATGAGACCTCTCGACCGACCTGACTTGCCCCACCTTGTATGAAACGGCGGGGGCGTTGGGAAGCTTCGCCCATGGTCGACCGGCGTGCCGCCGAACGAGAACGCGATCGGCAGCAATTGCAGCCGCGGCGCGCATGGGTGGTTCCCATCCGCTCACAAGCTCGCGACATCCGGGAGCGCCCTGCCCCGCGCCGCCGGACGCCATGCTAAGGGTTGCGGGCTGCGACAATCCAACGCAAATTGCAGAAATTGCGACTTTCGTCCAAGCGCGCCCATTTCCGCCATCGCCTCAGCTATTTGGCTCCGGGCAATACGCACATCCCCTGAGGAGACCCAGCTCTGTGAACAACATCCGCGCCACGCTCGCGATCGTCTGGCGAATCGCCATCCCTTATTTCCGGTCGGAGGACAAATGGGCTGGCCGCGGCCTGCTCGCCGCGGTGATCGTGATCGAACTGCTGCTGGTCGCCATCGATGTGCTCGTGAACCAGTGGTACAACCGCTTCTACAACTATCTCCAGGATCGCGACTGGAACGGCTTTGTCTGGGAGCTGGGCGTCTTCACAGTGCTGGCGAGCGCCAGCGTCGCGCTCTCCGTCTACCAGCTCTACCTCAATCAGTGGCTGCAGATTCGCTGGCGGCAATGGCTGACCCGTCACTATCTGGGCGAATGGCTGAACAGCGCGACCCACTATCAGATGCAGCTCAAGGGCGATGCGGCCGACAACCCGGACCAACGCATCACCGACGACGTCCGGAGTTTCGTCGAGCAGACTCTCAATATCGGCATCGGCCTGCTCTCCTCGATCGTTACGCTGCTTTCGTTCGTGGTCATTCTGTGGGGGCTGTCGAACGCGGCACCGCTGCATGTCTCCGGCATCGACTTTCCCATTCCCGGCTATTTGGTGTGGGCGGCGCTCGTCTACGCGATCTTCGGCACCGTGCTCACGCACTGGATCGGATCGCCTCTGGTCAATCTCAATTTCGAGCAGCAGCGCTACGAGGCCGACTTTCGTTTCAACCTCGTCCGGGTGCGCGAGAACTCCGAACAGATCGCGCTGCTCAAGGGCGAAGGCGCCGAGCGCGAACGACTCCTGGTCCGCTACGGTTTCGTCGTCGGCAATTGGTACGCGATCATGAGCCGGACCAAGCGTCTGACTGCCTTCACGGCGAGCTATTCCCAGGCCGCCGTGATCTTCCCCTTCATCCTCACCGCGCCCGCCTACTTTGCGGGTAAGATTCAGCTCGGAGGGATGGTACAGACCGCGTCCGCCTTCGGCAGCGTGCAGAAGGCCATGTCCTTCTTCGTGACCGCCTACCGCTCCCTGGCCGAATGGCGCGCGGTGGTTGCCCGTCTGGATGGCTTCGAAATGGCGGTCAACTCGGCCGCCAACATCGCCGCGCACGAGCCGACCATCGGCATGGCGTCATCAGGCGGCAGCAAAGCCGTCGCGCTCGACCAGTTGCTGGTGAAGCTGCCCAACGGCAAGCCACTCGTCGCGGCCGATGCCTTCACGATCGAACCGTCGGAGCGGGTGCTGGTGACGGGGCCATCCGGCTCGGGCAAATCCACGCTGTTCCGTGCCATCGCCGGCATCTGGCCGTTCGGCACCGGCAGGATCGCCATCCCCGAACAAGCCAGGCTGATGATGCTGCCGCAGCGTCCTTATTTCCCGGTGGGCCCGCTCGGCGACGCCGTCATCTACCCGGCTGAACACGGCGCGATAGCGCCCGAGAAAATCAAAGACGCACTGATTGCGGTGGGGCTGGTCGACCTTTCCGGGCGGCTGGACGAGGATGGCCATTGGAATCGGACGCTTTCGCTCGGCGAGCAGCAGCGCCTCGGGCTTGCGCGCGCGCTGCTGCACATGCCGGACTATCTGTTCCTGGACGAGGCGACCGCCTCGCTGGACGAGCCGTCCGAGGCGCGGCTGTACCGGCTGCTGGTGGAGAAGCTGCCGCAGGCCACCATCGTCTCGATCGGCCACCGCTCGACGCTCGACGCCTTCCACACGCGCAAGGTGGCGCTGGTGAAGGACGGCGCCATGCACGTTCTCGGCGGTGCGCCGGCCGCGAAGGAGCCGAGTGCGGCGGGCTGAGGCGTGAGCCGACACCGCGTCCGATCGGCGCGGCCCGAACCGCGGCCACCGCACGCTCGTGGCGACTTCGAGCCCTCGCCACGAACTCCAGCAGTCCGCCCACGCCAAAAAGCAAAAGGGCGGCAGGTTGTCCTGCCGCCCTCGCTGAGTCGCTTCTGGAAGAAGCTTACTTCAGGTTGGTCATCGCCGTCAGGTCGAACGAAAGCTTGGCAATACCGGCGGCGCCGCACCAGTTGGAGCCGGCCCCACCCGGGTTAATCGGCGTCACATTGGTGGTTCCGCTGGCGGTGTAATCGCTGGTGAAGGCGTTGCAATCACCCTTGCTCAGGTCGGTGTCGGAGTAACGGAGATCGAGCGTAATGACCTTGTAGGTAAAGCCGACGCCGATGTTCCAGGTGTTGTAGTCGGCGTACTTGATGCCATTCGGAAACGCCGGAACGCCGTAGAAGCTGTCCGAGGTGCCGAACCACTGCCGGCCGAACTCACCCGAGACATACATGCCGACACCGCTGGCACCGAAGGTCGTGCTCGGCGCCGTCCACTTGCCCGTGATCGAGGTGTAGTTGCCCCAGGCGCCGGTGTTGAGGAAGTTCGGCGAATAGAACTCGTTGATGCCGAACGACCAATTGTCGTTCACCGTGTAGGTCATCTTGCCGTAGACTTCGAAGAAGCTGACGTCCTTCTTCATCACGTTGCCGTTCAGCAGCGCATTCGCGGCGCAATCGGCGCCATGGAAGTTGCCGGCGAAGTCGACGCCGGCGCCGCCGTAATAGCAGGTACCACCCGGATACAGGTAGCCCCAGACGCCGATGTCGAAGGCGAACGCGCCGAAGGTCGGGCGGATACCGCCGTAGACGTCGATCTCGGCCGCGGCGCGGTTCGGGAAGGAGATGCTCGCGCCGGCCAGGCCGACATAGAGCTGGAGGTCCTTGGTGACGTTGTAGCGCGGCTCGAAATAGGCTGCGACCGACGGCTTGTGGTTGGACTGGGTGATGCCGCGGAAGACGTAGTCGCTCATGATCGCGCCGCCGAACGCGATATCCCAGGGATCGAAAGCCGGAGGCGGCGGGGCTTTCAACGCCTTCACGCGCAAGTCCGCCGCGAAAGCCGAGCCCGTCGTCACCATTGCCAGCGCCGTTGCCAACAAAGCCAGTTTTTTCATTTCGATCCCCATCACCAATTCTTAGACCCCAGCCGGATCCCGGAAGCCCCCCGGGGCACTCGACCTGATTGCAAATTCATTACTGCGGCAATTTGGATTGGCGGAACTAAACCGTGAAGCAAAAAGCACGGGCATCTGCTGACTTTTTAGGCGTTTTGACGATTTCACGAAAGGTTGTCCCGGCTGTGTGGCTTCTCGATCACAGGATTTTCATCCCAGAGTGCACGGCAGTCCCGTGCAAATCCGGGGATCGTGGGCAGCGTGACACCCAAGCTACGAATCATGCTGCTCGGACAATCGTGGCGATCAAACGGGGCTGGTAGTGATGCAAAAAGGCCGCGGCACCCGCGCCGCGGCCTTTCTGGTTACTGGCCCTTGCAGGAGATGAGAGGTCGGGCTCCTACCCCTGTCCCTCGGCCGGTGCCGATTCCGCAGAAGACGAAGGCATCGCCCAGCTGGTCTCGACGGCAGGCTCGGGAGCCGGGGCCTCCGCCGGGGCTGACGGCTTCAGAGCAGTCGCTGCCTTCGCTTTCTTCGGTGCCGCCTTCTTCGCGGCCTTCTTCGGTGCAGCCTTCTTAGGTGCAGTCTTCTTGGCCGACGCCTTCTTTGCGGTCTTCTTCGCAGCCTTATTCGGGGCGGCCTTCTTGACAGACTTCTTGGCGGTCTTCTTGCCCGCCCTCTTCTTCGTCGCCTTCTTCGCGGTCTTCTTCGCCGCTACGGCCTTCTTAGCCTTCTTAGCCTTCTTAGCCTTCTTAGCCTTTTTGGCCTTCTTGCTTTTCTTCTTCGCTTTCGCCATCGTGGTCCTCCTGTTGCCGCCGGACTATGGTTGATCGGGCGTCTTCAGTCGTCACCTCGGGAGGAAAGTTCAGGCTCTCAAAGCTCAAACCTGCGCGTTCAGTGCCGGCCGCGCCCCGCCCGTCGCCCAATCGAGAAGCTCAATCGTGTGTACGACCGGAACTGACGTGCCACTGGCAATCTGCACCATGCAGCCGATATTGCCCGCGGCAATCATGTCCGGCTTGAGGCTCGCGATGTTGGCGACCTTGCGATCGCGCAACCGGCCCGCAAGCTCGGGCTGGAGAATGTTGTAGGTCCCCGCCGAGCCGCAACACAAATGGCTCTCGGGCACATCTTTCACCACGAATCCATTCTTGGAAAGCAATTCTTTCGGAAGGCTCGTGATTTTCTGCCCGTGCTGCAACGAACATGCGGAGTGATAGGCAACGACGATGTCGTCCCGTCTCGCAGTAGTCGCAAGCCCGAGCCCGGCGACGTATTCGGTGATGTCCTTGGCGAGCGCCGACACCTACGCCGCGTCGGCCGCGAACGCGGCGTCCTCACGCAGGAGATAGCCGTAGTCCTTGATCACCGTGCCGCATCCGGACGCCGTCACCAGGATGGCGTCGAGCCCCTCGCCGGCTGCTTCCTTGCACCATGCCGCGACATTGGCGCGAGCTCGCGCCAGCGCGTCATGGTCGTCTCCGAGGTGATGGGTCAGCGCGCCGCAGCACTGCTCGTCCCGGACCAGGACGACCTCGATGCCGTGGCGGGTCAGCAGGCTGATGGCGGCCTGGTTGATGCGCGGCGCCAACACCTGCTGGGCGCAGCCCTGCAGCAGCGCCACACGTC
>JAEYTQ010000322.1 GCA_023433965.1 Pseudomonadota bacterium
CATCGGTGCCCGGCCCGGATGCCCGTGTAAGTCATTGATCTCGCAGCCCCCGCCTACTGTGCATGGGGTTGTTTTCGCAGCTTCGTTTGCGGCTACCCGCGCATCCGCACCGCAGCCGCATCCACCACGTTCTCCACCTCCTCGCGCCAGCTCAAAATCTCCATCGCCAGCACGGGGTGATTGAAGCCCTTGACCACGAGATCGTCGAGCGCGCGCGCCTCCACCCAGGGCTCGACGATGCCGTAGACGCGGCGGCTGGCCACGATCTGGCCCGCCTTGGCTTCGCCGCAGAGGCGGGAGGCGAGGTTGGTGACGCTGCCGATCGCGGCATATTCCAGCCGCTGCTCGAAGCCGACCTGGCCGAGCGTGGCATAGCCGACCGCGATGCCGATGCCGAAGCCCAGGCTGTGGCCGCGGTTGCGCCAGCGCTCGGTGAGGGGGCCGATGGTGTCGCGCATCTCCACCGCCATCTTCACGGCGCGCTTGGTGTGGTCCTCGAACTGGATCGGCGCGTTGAACAGGATCATCACGCCGTCGCCGGCATATTTGTCGAGCGTGCCCTCGTATTTGAAGATCAGCTGGCCGAGCGCGGCGTGATATTCGCGCAGCACGTTCATCGCCTCTTCCGGCTCGGTCGCCTCGGTGAACGCGGTGAAGCCGCGTAGGTCGCAGAACACGACCGTGACCTCGCGGCGCTGGCTGGTCAGCAGCCCTTCCGGGCTGTCGGAGGAGGCGATCAGCTGCGCCACCTGCGGCGCCAGGAAGCGCTCCAGCTTGCGGATGCGCTCGAGCTCGCCCAGCTGGGTCCTGACGCGCGCCTCCAGCGACTTGTTCCAGTCCTTGAGCTGCTCGGTCTGCTCGCGGAGCTTGTCGGCCTGGGCGCGCACGGTCGTGTTCGCCGCCTCCAGCGCCTGGCTCTTGTGGTCGACCTCGGTGAACAGCTGCGCATTGCGCATCGCCAGCACGGCCTGGTTGGCGAAGGTGCGCATCAGGCCGATGACGCTGGGCGCGAACGCGCCGGCGGGGCGGCGCAGCACCACCAGCGAACCGAGCGTGCCCTGCTGGTCGATCAGCGGCACCACCAGCACCGAGTTGAAGCCGGCCGCGAGCGCGGCCTCGCGCAGCGGCTGCGCGGCGGCCTCGCCGAGTTCGGCAAGTGCGATCGGCTCGCCGCTCGCGGCGGCATCGCTCAGGATGTTCTCGCCTTCCGCGATGGCGACATGCGCGCCGTCGGCGGATCTGTCGATGCCGTTGGCCTCGACCAGATTGAAGCGGCGCGCCTCGGCATCGAAGCCGTAGATCAGCACCGCGTCGGCACCGGTGATCTCGATCGCGCGCCCCGCGATGGTTGCAAGCACCGCGTTGAGATCGAGCGAGGAAGCCACCGCGCGGCCGACCTCCTCCAATACCTTGAGCTCGTGGATCGACTGCGCGAGATCGCGGGTGCGCTCCTCGACCTTGCTCTCCAGGTTCGAATAGGTCTCCTGGATCTGGTCGGCCATGCGGTTGAACTGCCCGGCGAGGTCTTCCAGCTCGTCGGAAGTGTGCACGTCGATGCGGTGGCTGAAATCGCCTGCGCCGAGCTTGTGCGCGCCGTCGCGCAGCGCCGTGATCGGGATGATCATGCGGCGGGCCAGCAGCGTGCCGGCGAGGATCGCGACCATCAGGCCCATGCCGATCAGAAGCGCAATGCGTACCAGCTGGTCGCGGATCGGCATCAGCGCCTGCGTGCTCGGCTGCTCGAACATCACGTACCAGCCGAGCTTCGGCACGATGGTGGCTGCGCTCATCACCGATTGGCCGTTGAAGTCGGTGCCCGATGTCGCGACCGCGCGGTCGGGCGCGATCGCGGCCGCGACCTGCGGCAGCCTGGAGAGGTCCTGGCCGATCTCGGGCCCTTTCGACGACGTCGCCAGCACGCGGCCGCGCGGGTCGATCACATAGGCGAAGGCGGCCTTGCCGACCTGCGCGTCGGAGAGGAGGTCGGAGAGGAAGCCGAGATCGATCTCGGCCACGGTGACGCCGGCGTTGAAGCCCGAATGCGCCACCGAGATCGACATCATCGGCGTGCGGTCGGCGAACCAGGCCGGCGCATAGCTGACGCCCCGGGTGACGGCCTCGGTGAAGCGCACGTCACGGGAGAGGTCGGCATTGCCGCCGGTCGTGGTCGACTGCCTGGAGACGCGCAGCACCTCGCGGCCCTCGCCGTTGAGCTGGAACAGCTGGTTGACGACGGAGACCTGGTGCAGCAGCGATGCGTAATCGGCGCGGCGCTTCTCCAGCGTGTCCTGGCTCGCCCGCGTCACCCAGCTGATCTGGCGGTCGAGCTCGGCAATCGACTGTTCGATCCGCCGCACGGCGGCCTGCGCCTTGTCCTCCAGCCCGTCGGTCAGCTGCGTCCTCGTGGCGCGGTAGGAGATCCAGGTCTCCATCGCGCCGTTGACGGCGAGGACGAACACGACGAGGCCGACGAGGGAGACGACGTATTTGGCGAACAGGCCCTCGCGCAGAGATCGTGTCTTGTCGTTCGCTCCTGCCATCCCGATCCTCTCGCGCCGCCGCGGACGCCGGCGCGACGTCCACAGGCTCTTCCGTGTCGTTCTAGCACAATTCGGGCCGAACGGCCGTCGCGCGGCCGGCAGACCGGCCGGTGTGGTTACTCGCTGCGGCCTTCCGGGTGGTGGGTTAGGGAGATTGGCGAGACCTATCGATTGAAGAGCTGTCGCAGCACGTCGTTCATTGGCTGACTGTCCTGCTGCGCGGCCGGCGGGTCCTCCAGAGCCGGGGCCGCCGGCGAAGCCTGTGGCGCCGGCGTCGCGGGCACGGCCGGCAGGCTGCGGCTGCGGCCGGTACCAGAACCGGTACCGGCGCCGGTCCCCGTGCCGCCGGAAAGCCCCTGCTGGATCAGGTTGCCGATAGCCTCCCCGAGCGGCCCGCCGAGCAGATTGTTCTGCCCCGGCTGCTGGCCTTGCGGATCGGCATTGCCGGTCGCATTGCCGCCGCCCGGTGTCGCGGTGCCGCCCAGCCCGAGGCTGCCCAGGATGTTGCCGAGCCCGGCGCCGTCGGGTCCGAACAGGCCCTTGCCCATCTCGCGCAGCTTGGCATAGGCGGCATCGGGATTGTCCAGCACACCGGCCATGTCCGGATAGATTCGCGGCTGCGACCAGGAGCCCTGGATCATGACGGGAATGCCGAAGCCGACCGGCTCGCTGGTGCGGCCCTGGCCTTCGGTCGTCATCACCAGCTTCGGCTCGACGCGAAACCCCATCATCTTGGTGTCGAGCGCAATGGTGCCCGCGCCGGTGACGCGCACCAACGGCCCGATCAGATTGAGATCGGTCGTCACGGCCTGGCCCTTGTCGATGCGGAAGGAGGCCGAGAGCTGCGACAGGTCCGTGCTCTGGTCCTGGCTCGCATTCGGGTCGCCCTGCCAGCCGGACAGCGTGCCCGTGGTCAGCGAGCGGATCATCTGCGCGACATTGATGCCGCGGATGGCGCCGTCCTGGAAATTGACGAACGCCGTGCCCTGCATGTTCGCCATCAGAGCGCGCTGGCTGTTGCCGGCGCTGCGCAGGGCGAGCTTGGCCTGCAGCTTGCCGTCGATGCGATCGAATTCGGCAAGACCCTGAAGCAGCGGCAGCGCGCGCACGCCGACGAGGTCGGAATGCATAGCAAAGCTCGGCGCGCCGGTGGTCGCATCCAGGATCACCTCCCCCGAGACCTGGCCGCCATAGGCGCCGAGATTGGCGGTGCCGGCCTTCAGCACGCCGCCGGCCAGCTTGGCGTCGAGCGCCAGCGGTGCGATGCGGGCGTCGCCGATCACGGCCTCGTTCGCGGAGATCCGCAGCTGCGCATCGACATAGTTGAGCCCGGCGACGTCAATCGGCGCAGTGCTCCAGGGCTGCCCTGCAACGCCTTCCGGCGATTTCGCCAGCGGCAGCGCGAGCCGCTGGAAATCGAGATCGAGCTTGACCAGCGGCTTGCTCGCAATGTCGACCGAAGCCCAGCCGTTGAATGCGCCGTCGCCGAGCCTGCCGGTCACGCCGTTGATCATCACGACATTGCCGCTCAGCCGCATCTCGGCATGACCGGTGAGCTGGGACTTCAACACATCAGGCATGTCGATGGCGAAGTCCACTGGATACGTCGGCCGTTCGGCCGGCACGGCCGACTTGATGTCGAACTTGGTCGGATGCTCGCCGACACGCGCGGTGCCGGCGATGCTGATCTTGCGGTCGCGGCCGACGGTCGCGTCGGCGTTGATGGCGCTGATGCGGCCCTCGACCCGGTCGCGCAGACGCGAGAAGGCGACCTCGCCGTCGATGATCCTGATGCGGTCGACGGTCGCGCCATGGGTCTCGATCGCGAGCGACTTCGACGGGGCGCCGACATTCGGCAGGCGCTCGCGCAGCAACGGCTGATAGAGCACGGGACGGGTGACGACGAGCTCGCTGATCTCAGGAGCGCCCGACCACGCGCTGGCGAGCGACATGTCGGCCTGCACGCTGCCGATCGTCAGGCGCGTGATGCCGCTGCGATCCTTGGGGTCGGCGAGCGTGAGGTCGTTCAGGGTGAGGTTCAACGTCGGCCACATGCTGATCTTGGTGGTGCCATCGATGGTCAGGCGGTAGCCGGTCGCGCTCTCGACGCGCGAGGCGATCGTCTGGGTCAGGAAGCCCGAGGGAATCCCGACCACGAGCAGAAGTCCGATCACGACGATGACGGCGGCCAATGCCCCGCCGACGAATTTCAATGCTCTCATCTCGACTTTCCAGCGACGGGACGATCGGCGCCGACTTCGGCAGAGGGCCCGTCCTTTGCGCCTCGAGTTTATCCCCGGACCGGAAGCGGCTCCAAGCGGGTAAAAATAGTCAGGGGGTGCTGCAAAGTTATGTGACTTGTGACACACTTCTCCGGCGCGGGTTTACGCGATGCTGAAGTTGATGGTTTCAAGCGATTTGCCGAGAACAATGACAAGACGTTCACAAGGACATTGACATGAGCAAGCAGGCCGAATTTGCGGTCATCCTGAAGATGAACCCGATGTTCGCCGATCTCGGGCCGGACGAGCTCCAGCGGCTGTCCAATCTCTGCCATACCCAGCACCTGGGCAACGGCGAAGTGCTGTTCCAGAAGGGCGATCCCGGCGACGCGCTGTTCGGCGTCCGCCGCGGCCAGGTCCGCATCGAAACCGGCGCCTCCGACGGCAGCCGGCTGACACTCAATTTCATGGGCCCGGGCGACCTGTTTGGCGAAGTCGCGGTGCTGGACGGCCAGAGCCGCACGGCCGACGCCACCGCGGGCGAGGCCAGCGAATTGTTCGTGTTGCGGCGCGAAGATTTCCTCGGCTTCCTCGAGCGCGAGCCGAAGGTCGCGATCAAGATCATTGCCCTGCTGTGCCAGCGCATCCGCTGGCAGAGCGAGCGCATGGAAGAGTCCATGCTGCAACCGCTGCCGGTGCGCCTGGCGCGGCGGCTCTGCGCGCTCGCCGCGGATTTCGGCTCGGAGGTGCACATCTCGCAGGAGCAGCTGGGCGTCTTCGTCGGCGCCGCCCGCGAGAGCGTCAACCGCCAGCTGCAGGCCTGGCGCAAGGAAGCCATCCTCGACCTGCAGCGCGGCCGCATCCTGCTCAGGAACATGACCAAGCTGACGGCGATCGCGCGGAACGAGTAGAGGCGGGGTCCCTCCGAACCTCACTCCGCAGCACGGTTCGTGACGCTGTTCGCTGTAGGCGTCGCTTCGTCATGACCGTCCATCTCGGCGTCCTCGCTGTGCACGATCAGCCGCTTGGCGAAGCGCCAGATCAGGGCGCCGAAATCGTCCATCACCATGAACATCGCGGGCACGAACACCAGCGACAGGATGGTCGAGAAGATAAGCCCGCCGATCACCGCGAGCGCCATCGGCGAGCGGAACTCGCCGCCAGCGCCGACTGCGAGCGCGCTCGGCATCATGCCCGCGGCCATCGCGATCGTGGTCATCACGATCGGGCGGGCGCGCTTCATGCCGGCGTCGATCATGGCCTCCTCGCGCGGCTTGCCGGCGCGAATGGCTTCGATAGCGAATTCCACCAGCATGATCGCGTTCTTGGTGACGATGCCCATCAGCATCAGGATGCCGATCCACACCGGGGTTGTGAGCTGCTTGCCGGTGACGAGCAGCGCGGCGATGGCGCCACCGATCGAGAGCGGCAGCGAGAACAGGATGGTGATCGGTTGCAGGAAGGTGCCGAACAGCAGCACCAGCACGGCATAGACCATCATCAGCCCCGCCGTGATGGCGGTCGCGAAACCCTCCGACAATTCGTTCACGCTTTCCGCGTCGCCGGAGGGTGAGACCTTCACGCCCTTCGGCAGGGTCTTCATGACCGGCAAATCGTAGATCTTCTTGGTGGCGTCGCCGAGCGCGGCCGAGCCGACGAGGTCGGCGGCAACGGTCGCCTGCCGTTCGCGATCGTAGCGGTTGATGCTGGTCGGGCCTTGGTCGAGCTTGACGTCGGCGATCACCGAGAGCGGCACGCCGCCCTTTTCGCCGCGCTCGCCGAGCGGCACGCGCAGCTGCTCCAGCGTCTTCAGGTTGCCGCGAGCGGCATCCTCGAGCTGCACGCGGATCGGCACCAGGCGGTCGCCGACGTCGAACTTGGCGAGGGCGGGCCCGACGTCGCCGATGGTGGCGACGCGGATGGTCTGCGACAGGCTTTCGGTCGAGACGCCGAGCCGTGCGGCCAGATCGGCGTGCGGCTCGATGCGCAGCTCGGGACGCTCCAGCGAGGTTTCCGAGATGACGTTGGCGATGGTGGGAATCCGCTTCATCTGGGTCGCAAGCTCGCTCGCGACGTTGTTGACGATGTTGGGATCGACGCCGGTCACCACCAGCGAGATCGCGCGCAGGCCGTTCTCGTCGAGGAACCAGAAGCGGATGTCCGGAACGTTCTCCAGCTCCTGGCTGATCGAGAATTCGAGCTCACGCTGGGTGATGTCGCGGCTGTCCTTCGGCGTATAGTTGATGATCAGGGCGGCGCGCCGGACTTCCTGGGTGCCCGGCGGAACGCGCCCGCCGTCGACGAAGATGCTCTTCACCTCGGGCCTCTTGCGCAGCCGCGCGACGATGTCCTCGGTGACCTTTTCGGTGTAGGCGAGCTGGGTGCCGGGCGGCAGCTCGAGAGCGAGCAGCGAGCGGGCGCTGTCCTGGGCCGGCAGGAAACCCTGCGGCAGCAGCGTGATGCTCCAGATCGAGGCGGCGAACACGCCGAGCCCGATCAGCACCGTGATGAAATAGCGCTTCACCGACCAGGCCACGAGGCGATGATAGGCCCGCAGGATGCGGCCGGGCGGCGGCTCCACATGCGTATGGTGCTTGAGGAAGTAGGCCGCCAGCACCGGCGTGACGAAGCGGGCCGCGAGTAGCGAGAAGAAAACCTGGACCGAGACGGTGATGCCGAACTGCTTGAAGAACTGTCCGGCGATGCCCGACATGAAGCTCGCCGGCGCGAAGATCGCGATGATGGTCAGCGAGATCG
>JAEYTQ010000378.1 GCA_023433965.1 Pseudomonadota bacterium
GGTCTGCGGCACTTGCCGGCAGGCTTCCGCGATCAGGCGGCAGCGATCCTCATGGTGGTCGGCCAGCTGCTTGATGCGGGTCTTCAGCCCGTAGAACGGCACGCCGTGGCCGGGCAGCACCATCACGTCATAGGGCAGGGTGGTGGTGAGGCTGGCCAGCGAGGCCAGATATTCGCCGAGCGAGTTCTGGTCGGGCTCGACGGCCCAGACGCTGACATTGGGCGAGATCTTGCTCAGCACCTGGTCGGCGGACAGGAACAGCTTGTCGGCCGCGCAATACAGCATCACCTGGTCGAGCGCGTGGCCGCCGCCGGTGATGACCCTAAAGCGGCGCGTGCCGATCACGACATCCTCGCCGTGGGAGATGCGGCGGTAGGACGGCGGCAGCACGGAGACGCGCTTCAGATAGTCCTGGCCGCGGCCGAGCAGCTTCTCGGTGAGCGATTCGTCCATGCCATGGCGGCGGAAGAACAGCCGCTGAGCCTCGCGCCGCTCGTCGGTGCCGCGGTTCTGGTGATAGACCGATTGCAGATATTCCACCTGCGACATCACCAGCGGGCAGTTGAAACGCTCGACGATCCACCCCGCGAGCCCGACATGGTCGGGATGGGAGTGGGTGACGATCAGGCGCGTGATGTCGACGCCCTTCAGCGGTCCATCGAACAGCTTGGTCCAGGCTTCGATCGACTCCTCGTTGCCGAAGCCGGTATCGACCATGGCATAGCCATCGCCGTCGGCGAGCAGGTAGATGTTCACGTGATTGAGGCGGAACGGCAGCTTGAGGCGCGCCCATAACACGCCGGGCCGCACCTCGACCACCTGGTCGGGGCCGGGATGCTGTTCCCAGGGGTAGCGCAAAGCCTCGGCTGAGGACTGGGCGGTGTCGGTTTTCGCGTTCATGTTACCGGCTTAAACCCCGCGCGAGCCGCGCGCCAGCCGAAAAAGGACAGCTGACGGGCGCCGCATGGCGGTCATGCCGGCCAACGTTTTTCCGCGCCCCGGTCGAAGCCCGCGAAAGACGCAGTCATTCCGGGGCGCGCGTGAGCGCGAGCCCGGAATCCAGAGGTTGATGTGCGAGATTCCGGGTACGCCTCTTCGAGGCGCCACGGAATGACGGTCAGGCCGCCCGCATGTCGTTGAGGAAGGCGTCGATTTCCCCGCGCAGCATGTCGGCCTCTCGCCGCAGCGCGTCCGAGGCGCTCAGCACTTCGCCGGCCGCCGCGCCCGCTTCGGCGGAGGCGGTGGAGACGCCGACGATGTTACTGGAGACCTCGCTGGTGCCCCCGGCGGCGTGCTGGATGTTGCGGGCGATTTCGCGCGTAGCGGCGCCCTGCTCCTCGACCGCGGCTGCGATCGTCGTGGTGACGTCATTGATCTCGCCGATGATCCGGCCGATGCCCTGGATGGCGCCGACCGCGGAGGTCGTGACTGACTGCATGCTGGCGATCTGGGTGCGGATCTCGTCCGTCGCCTTGGCGGTCTGGCTCGCCAGGCTCTTTACCTCGGAGGCGACCACCGCGAAGCCGCGGCCGGCCTCACCTGCGCGCGCGGCCTCGATGGTGGCGTTGAGCGCGAGCAGATTGGTCTGCGAGGCGATGGTCTGGATCAGGTCGACGACGACGCTGATGCGGCTCGCGCTGTCGGCGAGGCTCTGCACGGTGGCGTCCGTCGCTCCCGCTTCGTCGACGGCCTTCTTGGCGATCTCGGCGGAGGTCACGACCTGACGGCTGATCTCCTGGATCGAGGAGGACAGCTGCTCGGTGCCGGCCGACACCGTCTGCACGTTGACGGAGGTCTCCTCCGCAGCGGAAGCGACCGCGTTCACCAGCGCGTTGGACTGGTCGGCGGTATTCGACATGCTCTGCGCGGTCGATTGCATCGAATTGGCCGATTGCGCGAGATTGTCGAGCGCGGAGCGCACGGTGCTCTCGAACTCGGCGATCTTCGCTTCCATGCGCGCGGCGCGCTCGGCCTTCGCGATACGGTCCTTGTCCTGCTCGTTCGTCAGCGCGCGGGTCTCGATCATGCTTTCCCTAAACACCTGCAGCGTGTTCGCCATCACCGAGATTTCGTCGTTATGGTTCTGCGAGCGGTAGATCTCGGTTTCGAGGTCGCCGTTCGCGAGCAGCTGCATCGACTGATGCAGCGCGCCGATCCGGCGCAGGATGTTGCGGCCGACATAGAGCCAGACGAACAGCGCCGATCCGACCAGCATCAACGCGCCCATCGCCAGCATCACCGACGTCGCGAGTGAAATCTCCTGACGGGCCTGGGAAGTCGAGGTATTGGTCTCGGTCTGGACGCCGTCCACGAGCTGCTGCACGCTGATGCCGAGGCCGACATTGAGCTTGCGGGTCTCGTCCAGGATGGTCTGGCCGTAATCGACGGAGTCGAGCTCCTTCTCGCGCAGATTGAACACGCCGGTCTTGCCGGTGCCGAGCGCAAGCAGCTTTTCCGCCGTCTCGCGCAGCATCTTGTTGCCCTGGTTGTCCGGCAACAGATCGAGATTGGAGCGCAGGCGTCCCTGCGCCGTCTTGAATTCCTTCTGGATGTCGTCGAGCTTGTCGCTCGTGTTCGCCGACAGCGCAGCGCTCATGTTGGCGGCCGCGAGATTGCCGCTGGCGACGACGTTGCCGAGCTGGCCGACGGTTTGGGCGGCCTCGGTTGCATCTGCGGCGGACAGGTCGGCTGAACCGAGGATGGCGTTGACGCGGGTCTGCGCGTCCAGCATCGCCGGGCTTGCAGCGCCGACGAACGCGCTCTGCGCGCTGCGAAGGGCGTCATATTGCTTGTCGTGGAGGGCCGCGATATCGAGCCGTTCGCGGGCGGCCTTGGCCAGGCTCTGAGCCGCCTCGTTGATGCTCTTCATCGTGTCGCTGAGGCCGGAGACGACGGTCTTGTCGCCGCCGAGCTCGATGATCTCGTTGAGCTTCTGCTGCGTCTGTTCCTGCAACTCCCTGAGCTTCTTGGTGCGCTCGTTCAGGGCGTCCTCGCTTTGCGCAGCCAGCAGGGCCGGCCCCTGGGCCGCGAGGCTGGCGCTCAGGGCCGACAGTTGCAGGCTGGCGGCAAGGCGCGGAATGTCCCGCCCGCTCAATTCGTTGATGCGTCCGCCGAGATTCTGAAGCGCGAGGCCGGCGCCGGCCGCGATCACGAGGCCCATGCCCGCGATCACCGCAAAGGCCGCGAACAGGCTGCCGCGCACGCCCCATTTCGGCATTCTGAAACGAGGACGGAAACGGCCAAGGAAGCGGCCAAGGCCCAGACGGATCGCCATCGATAATTCCCCCAATGTTCTTCTGTTTGTGGCGGCAGTATCGGCAGCACCGGTTAAGGAATAGCAATGAGCCCCAATCGGTTGTTCTCGTTCCGCATAGCGAAAAAGGAAGGGCCGGCAACGAGGCCGGCCCTTCATCGCGATAAGGTCCTGGTAACCGATCAGTAGCGCGCCATGGCCGGGCTCGCCCAGTTGAAGCGGTAATTGACGCCCGCCTTGAAGGTATGGTCGTCGGTGGTGAAGCTGCCGGTGCCGGCGAGCGGGCCCGCGGCGAAGCTCGCGTCGCCGAAATTGTAGTACTGGTACTCGGCCTTGGCGGACCAGTTCGGGGCGAACATGTATTCGAGGCCGGCGCCGACGGTGTAGCCGTTGCGGTGATCGCCCGTGATGACGAAGGCGGTCGGCACGCCGCCGACGGTCACCTTCTCGTTGTTGTCCGAATAGGCGTAGCCGCCCTTCACATAGACGAGGCCGGGACCCCAGGTGTAGCCGACGCGGCCCGTGATCGAGCCGAGGCCGCGCTGGTCGTTCGTGTAGGCGATGCCGCCCGGGAATACGGCGCCGACGCTGCCGGAGAGCCAGGAATACTGGCCCTCGACGCCGACCAAGAAGTTCGGGTGGAACTGCCAGTCCCCGCCGACCTGCAGGCCGCCCAGGAAACGGCCGTTGCCGTTGTTGCCGGTGGAGAGGCCGTTGAAATTGTTGTCGCTGGAGAACGCGCCGCCGACATGGCCGCCGACATAGAAGCCGGTCCAATTGTAGATCGGCGCGGCGTAGGCCGGCGCGGGCGTCTTGTAATAGTTGCGGTTGCCGAGATCGGCACCGACGGCCGGCGCAGCCGCGCCCAACGCGAGCAGCGCTACGGTCGCAAACAGAATCTTCTTCATCGTCTTGAACTCCAGCACTCAATGTCCCCTGTCGACGCGCTTTCCGCGCCGCGTTGGTTTTGCAGATAGCCCGCTTTTGACGAAAATGCTGTCACATGCATGGCACAACGGCAGCCAAGCCAACTTATTGGGCGGCAATCGATTCTCGTACTTAATGGCGGCTTAAGAAGTGGTGAAGGAAGGCTTAACCTCGCAGCGTTCCGGTAACCTCTGCGCGCGCTTCGTTAACCGAGGCGCCGGCGCGCTTCGTCCCGCATCTGCGCGCGGAATGCGGCGCGCTTTGCCGGCCGGTCTTCCTCGCGCACGTCATGGCGATCGAAGATGTCGAAGTTCTCGAGGATCGGATAGCGCTCGCTGGCCATTGCGAGCACGCGCAGAACCTTGGTCGCCTCCGGCGTCGGGCCGCTCACCTCCCAGCGGCGGATGGTGTCGGCGCCGCCCTTCTCCGGCAGTCCGCACAGCCTGGCCATGTCGGCCGCGCTGAGCTTGCGTTCGAGCGCGTCCGAGAGGTCGTTGCGAAGCTGCTTCAGTTCGGCGCCGGTCATGCTGCTTGGGATCCGGGGAGGTCACCAGGCGCAATGCACTAGCGCTGATTCGGGTCCATCCGAAGCGGTTCGCACGCTTTCCGCGGTCCGGCACCTTCGTCCGCACACGGAGTTATGAACCGAGAGCCCATGGAAATTCTCTGATGAATGAACATTTCCCATACGGGGCGAGCACCGGGCGAAAGGATCAGCCATGAACACCATCAGATTCGCCATTGCCGCGCTTGTCGCGACAGGTCTGCTTGCCGCGCCATTCGCCGCTGAAGCGAAGAAGGTCCGGTCGAGCCGTCCCTACAGCGCCGGCGTGGCGGCAACGACCTATAGCGGTGCCGGAGCGCCGGTCGCGCAGCCGAGGTCCTCCTATGGATCATCTGGACAGACGGTCGGCACTGTCACGGCGCCGTCGATCGGATCATACAATTGGCCCTCGGTCGGCGTGACCAATTCCGTTCCGACCTGGAGCAACACCACGCGGTAGGGCTATGCCGGTGGCGCTGCGTCGCAGGGACCGGGCCGGGTGGGAGCTTCCTTGCCTAGATTCCCCGACGCCCTTGGTCTCCGATCACGCAGCGCCATGCCGCGAGGCGCTCGGCACGATGCTGGTTCATCCATTCGGCGAGCTGCGGCGCGCCCATCAGGCAGGATTGCACCGAGATCTGCGCAAAGTCCGACGTGGTGACGATCTGCTCGTGGCAATTGGAGGGCGAGGCGAGGCTGCAAAGCACGGCGATAATCTTGATCACGACAGGTTACCTCCGTCGCGGCCGATGAACGTGCGGCCGTTCGCGGG
>JAEYTQ010000400.1 GCA_023433965.1 Pseudomonadota bacterium
CCGCCTGCATGAGCGGACGCAGAAGCCAGCAGCATGGCGGCAACCAGAATGATTTTGCGCATGTGAAGTCTCCCCGTGTTTCGTAAGGGGGAGGTTAGGGGAGTGACGTCCGGGATTATGTGATCGCGGTCACTCAGCCGAATGCGCGCTGGTGCAGGCTGATGAGTGGTCGATCGGAGTGCTTCGGGGGATCCGGTGAAATCTGAGCGCTGGTGCCGCAAGAGGGATTCGAACCCCCGACCCCGTCATTACGAATGACGTGCTCTACCGACTGAGCTATTGCGGCGAACCCTGCCGGGACCTCGGCGATGCCGGTCCCGATACACGCGCTCCTGATATCGGGCGTGGCCCGAATTGGCAAGGACAAGCCGGGCCGAAAGGCGCCTCACGCGCCCCAGCGGGACCAGAATCCGCGCCAGCCGCCCGCCTGGGCCTTTGGCGTGCCGATTTGTTCCGTAAATTCATCGCTCGGGCCGTCGTCGTCGATTCCGGGGTCATCCGGTGCACGAACGATAGGGATGACGGTCTGGATCGGTACCGATGCCGGCTTGCCGAGATCGGCCCGGGTCCGGAACAGCGGCGTTGCCGCGGGCGGCGATGATTCGGCGGGCGCGGGAGCCGGATTCGCCGGCTCCGTGTCGGCGGATGGTTCCTTGGGAGCTTCCTTCGAAACGTCCTCGGCGACGTCCTTGGCCACTTCCGCTTCCCTCGCAACATCCATGGTCTGAGGCGGCGAGTTGTCCTGGGCGGCCAGCGCTGGCGCCGTAGCGGCCGGTTCCGCCGGGCTTTCGTTTGCAGCGGCCACCCGCTTCGGCGGCGGCGCCGCCAGCATGGCTTCCTCGAAGGCGGAGGATTCGATCGTGGGCCCCCTGTCCGAGGGCAAGCTCGCGACCGGCGTCTGCCACTGGAACGCATCGAGGCGGCCGGTGACCGGCGAGACCGGGCGCCAGCGCTCGCTGACATAACCGTCAGCCGTCCAGGCCGGATCGAGGCGGGCGCGCACCGCGCGCAAGGTCCACGCGCGGGCGCGGCCGCCGTCGCCATGCTCGGTGCGCTCGATCTCGGCCATCAGCAGCGCGACGCGCTGGGTCGGATCGGCGAGATAAGGCGCGAGCACTTCGCGCGCGCGGGCGAACTCCGAGGCGTCGATCGCGGCGCGGGCGATGGCGAGCTGGCCCTCGATATGGCCGGGGTTGTCGGCAGGCGTCTTCGCCGCGAGCGTCTCGATCCGCTGCAAGCGGTGCCAGGCGGTATCGCCGAGCTTCACATGCGCATAGGCATCCGCGAGATCCGGATGCGGATTGGCGAGCCAGGCAGCTTCGACCCGCTTCATGGCGCGGCGCACCTGATGCGCCTCGCTTTCGAATTTGGCCGCGAGCACGGCCGCCGGCACCAAAGTCGGCGCGAGCTTGACCGCCTCCATCGCGCTCTCGCGCGCGACGTCGCGGTCCATGGTCTCCAATTCCAGCGCGCGCGCGGTGAGCAGCACGCCGCGCTGGCGGCGATAGGTCGGCTTGTCGATCAGGCCGGCGGACAGATTCGAATCGAGGATCGCGAGCGCGCCACCCCAGTCGCCGCGCGCGCAGCGGAAGCCGAGCACCGCATGCGAGGCCCAGGTCGAGGACGGCGACAGCTTGATCGCTTCCTCGGCGATCATCACGGCGCCGACCGCATCGTCGGCGCGCTGCGCCTCGATGAACAGGCCGCGCAGGCCGAGCAGCCGCGTGTCCTCGCGCTCGGCCATGGCACGGAAGGCGCGCTGGGCCTCGTCGCGATTGCCTTCGAGCTGGGCCGATTGCGCGTGCAGGAGCAGCGCGAGCGGGTCGTTCGGCGCGTGCCGCCGTGCCGCTTGCGCGTGCCGGCGCGCCAGCGCGGCGTCGCCGTGACCGACCGCGAGCAGCCCCTGGGTGACGGCGTGGCGGCCGCGCGCATGACGCTTCTCCTGACGACGGCGGCGCAAACGCCCGGGCATGCGCCAGATCGTGGTCAGGATGCTCCAGACCAGCACGACGGTCGCGGCAAAGAGGCCGAGCAGGAACACGAACCTCGGAAGCGTCGTCGAGATGCGGAAGCTGCCCGCCGTCAGGACGAGATCGCCGGACTGGTCGGCAACCCAGGCCGCGCCGGCCGCCGCCAGCGCGATCAGGACGAGGAAGAGGACGATGCGAAGCATGACGATCCCTATGACGCGCAGATTGTTGCGCGAACCCTATTGAGCAGATTTGGCGAGATCCGCCATGGCATCGTCGGCGAATTTGCGCGAGGCGGCGAGCGCGGCATCGCGTGCATCGGCCTTGTCGAGCCAGGCCTGCGCCGCGGCGCGATCCGCTTCGGGCAGAGTCTTCAGCTCGCGCCGCGCTTCCGCGAAATCGTTGCGGAGCGCAGCCGCCGTTACGCGCGCGACGATCGCGCCGCGGTCGTTGCCAACCCCGTCGGTGCGCTCGATGCGCACGAGTTTCGACGCCCCCGCCTGGAGACGCTCGACGAGGCCCGCGTTGCTCGGCGGAGCGTCGGCCGGCGGCGCCAGCTTCGGCACGATGGTGAGGAGCTCGCGGCTCAGCGCAGCTGCCGTCGGGATGCCGGACGTCGCAAACGCCTCCAGCGGCTTCAGCGTGTCGGGGTTTGATGCCAGCGACCGCGCCGCAGCCAACTGCGATTGGTAGGGATCGCCGTGGCGAACCGCGACGTCGAGCAGGGCCGCCGCCACCACGAAGCGCAGTGGCTTGTCGTCCACCGTCATGGCCTCCGCGATCTTCTCGCTTTGCTGCGCGAGCTCGGCGCGCTCCGCCTTGCTGGCGCGCTCGAGCTGAGCGATGCGGTCCATGACCGCGGCAAGATCAGGAGCCGCAGCAGGCGCTGCCGACTTCACATCATTCAGGGCGCCCGCAATCCTGTCGGACTGCGTTCGGAGATTGGCGATGTCGCTGCGCAGGCTGGTTGCGGATTTCTCCAGCGCATCGATCCGCGCCGCCATCGCCGGATCGGATGCGGGCCTGCCGGCCCTGGCTTCGGCAGCAGCAACGCGTGCGCTCAACGCATCGACGGTCGCACGGCTGACCTCGGGCGCGGCCGGCGGCGCCTGCACTGCAGGCCAGCCCAGCATCCAGCCGACCGCAATCACGACCGCCGCCGCGGCGGCGCCGGAGAACGGCGCGATGACCCAGGGCGAAATCGGCGCCGATCCGGGTGCGGTCGCCGCGGAAAGCTGCTCCTCGGCAGACTCCGACGGAGGCTCGTCCTTGACCTCGTCCGATTTGGTTTCGTCGAGCCCGGCCTGTTCCTGCGCGGCATGCGCCTGCGCGGCGTGCTCGGGCACCTCGGGTTCGCCTGCGACCTGCTGCGGCTGGGTGGAGACATCGGTCGCCTCGAGGTCGATGGTGGGCGGCGTGCGCTTGGCACGACCCGTGTCGGGCGCCAATCCAGCGTCTTCAGGCTTGTCGTCGGCCATCGTGACGGTTCCTCACACTTCCATACCTTGCACAGGTCCTTGCGTGGACCGGATTGCGTCGGGATTCGGTCCGACCTCTTACGCCAAACGCGTGCGCAACGCACGCTCCAAGGTGTCGAACAAGGCGGTTTCGTCCGGCGCTGCGGCCACCAGAACCTGCGACGCACCAGCATCGCGGAGCACATCTGCGACCGCCTCGGACAGGCAGCAATGCGGGATCGCGAGCGCCGAAATTTCGACGCCTTCGTCCCGCGCCGCATCGAGGAACGCGCGTGCGCTGCGCCGGGAGTAGTGCAGCACCGCTTCGATCCCGTAGGCGGCAAAGCCCGCGCAGACCTCGCGCGGCAGATGCTTGACCGGCGCCATGCGATAGGTGGTCTGCGTCACCACGCGCAGACCCTCCGCACCGAGTTCTCCGCCGAGGTCGCGCGACAGATCAGCGCCCGCCAGATACAGCAGCGTGCCCTTCTTCTTCAGCATCTTCGCGCGCGCGCTCTGCACCACCTTGTCGCGCAAGGAAATCGCATCGCCGCCGGCGACGATCACCTCGGCAAAGCCGACCTCGCGCGCCACGTCAGCCGTGTGCTCGCCGACCGCAAACAGAGGCAGATCGAGCAGACCAAGGTCGGGCAATTGCGAGGCGATCGCGCGGAGCGCGTTGGCCGACGTGACGATGACGGCACTATAGTCCGCTTCCCTCTCGCCATGGAAGGCGACCGGCTCGAACTTGAGCGCCGGCGCTAGCAGCACCGCATGTCCGCGCGTGCGCAAATTTGCCGCCGTCGCTTCATTGTCGGGATGCGGCCGTGTGACGAGAATGGACATCGCTGCTGTTCCCGGAGCATGTGACGGTGACATTGACCAGACTGGCGGAGCGCGTGACGATTGCGCAAGCCGACCCCGGGATGCTACCGGACGTACCAGAACTCTGCTTTACGGATGAGCGCAAGGGCGCAAATTGGATAACAATTCGCCAATGCTCGTATTGGGCATCGAAACCACCTGCGACGAGACCGCCGCGGCCGTGATCGAGCGCGCGGGCGATGGCAGCGGCAGGATTCTGTCCAACATCGTGCGGTCGCAGATCGAGGAGCATGCCCGCTTCGGCGGCGTGGTGCCGGAGATTGCGGCGCGCGCACATGTCGACGTGCTCGACGGGATCATCGGCCGTGCCATGGAGGAGGCCGGCATCGACTACGCCCAACTCGACGGCGTCGCGGCGGCGGCGGGGCCCGGGCTGATCGGCGGCGTCATCGTCGGGCTGACCACCGCGAAGGCGATCGCGATGGTGCACGACACGCCGCTGGTCGCGGTGAACCATCTCGAAGCGCATGCGCTGACGCCGCGCCTCACCGACGGCATCGAATTTCCCTACTGCCTGTTCCTCGCCTCCGGCGGCCATACCCAGATCGTCGCGGTCACCGGCGTCGGCCAATATGTGCGGCTCGGCACCACCGTCGACGACGCCATCGGCGAGGCCTTCGACAAGGTCGCAAAGCTCTTGGGCCTGCCCTATCCCGGCGGCCCGCACGTGGAGCAGGAAGCGACGAAAGGCAATCCGGAGCGATTCGCCCTGCCCCGCCCGATGATCGGCCGGCGCGAGCCGAACTTCTCCTTGTCCGGTCTCAAGACCGCCGTGCGGCTGGAGGCCGAGCGCATCGCGCCGCTGACCCAGAG
>JAEYTQ010000447.1 GCA_023433965.1 Pseudomonadota bacterium
CTGATGTTGTCCATGCGCATGCGGATCACCTGAGCGAGCGGAGAGACGGCCATGCTCGAGAGCGTCCGGCGGCAGATGATCTGCATCGTTGCGCCAGGCTGGGCCGGCGGAGCCGCGCTTTCAGAACCGCTTCAAAAGGCGTTGGACCATCTCTTGCGCGACGTCGCGGTGGTTCACTTCGCCTCGATCGGACTCCTGCCGGCGATGGCCGTTGCAGCGCAGAGGCGGCCGTCGCTGGTGCTGGAGCTTGCGGTCGAGGAGGGATTCCGCCCCGCCGAGCTGTTGTATCGGCTCGTCTACCATCCGGACGGCGCGATGTGGTCGCTGTTCGGCACCATGATCGCTCCCAACGTCGCAGAGCCCACGGCAGAGCAGAAGCAAGAATTGCTCGAAAAGTTGATGAGCTGGCACAGCATCGCCGATGGCGGCTTCGTCGGCGCTCGCGACCGGTCGGTCCGGCAGATCGAGATGGAGAAGGAGCTGCTCGATCAGACGCGCGTCGAGGCGCGGAAGCTGAAGCCGAAATACGGCAACGATCGCACCGCCTTCGCGCTGGCGCTCGCACGATGGGCTTACGCCAACCCCCGCTTCGAATGGGCGGCACGACCCGCGCCGCGGTCCTATTGGCGCGGGAAGGGAGCGGGCATCGGTGCCAAGCTCGCTTATCCCGTGGTGGCGATCTTGCTGTGGTTCGTCGTGCTCGGGATTGCGTGGGCACTGCCGCGCGCCTACAGCTGGTTCTTCGGCGAACCGGGGCGCGTGGGGCAGGCGATCGACAGCGCCCTCACCAGGACGAGCGAATGCCTGTTCACGATGAGCTGGCACGGGCTGCTGGCGTTCGCGGCGATTGCATTCCTCGTCTGGCTGTTCCTGGTGCCGCTGCCCGCGCGATTCATATCCTGGAGGCGCTGGCTCAACAGCGTCCAGCAAGAGCTCGATCGACCGACCGACACTTTCTCGTCGCTGGCCACCTATGTGGGCGGCTGGGTCATCGGCGTGCCGCTGCTCCTGGCCGTTGCCGCGTGTGCCATCGCCTACACGCTGGCTCCGTTGGCCTATGCGGTGGCCCCGGACTATATGCATGAGGTCATCGAACCGAAGCTGCCAAAGCTGACCGGATTTCAGATCACCGTGATCGCCGTCGTCGCGATCGCCGCGGTGCTCGCCGTCGGCGCGCTGGCCTACCGGCTCAATCGTCACTTCAAGGGACTAAGCGAGCAGTTCTTTCATCCGCTCGAAGACGACGTTCCGCGCGCGCAGCAGATCCATCCGTCGATCGAGCGATGCGAGGCGAAGCTGGTCGATCGCACCCAGCACATGTTCAGCCTCACGGAGCTACGCGGCCCGCAATGGTGGAGCGCATGGTGCATCCGACAGGCCTTGCGCATCGTGACGTTTGCGGGACGTGTGTTCTTCACGCAAGGCTGGCTCGGCAATGCGCCAGGCATCCATTTCGGTCATTGGCACATCATCGACGGCGGCCGCCGCTTTCTGTTCTGCTCGAACTATGACGGCAATTTCGGCGGCTATCTCGACGACTTCATCAACGGCGCGGCCGTCGGCACCACGCTGGCCTGGCGCTGGACCGAGCTTCATCCACGCACCCCGGCGCTGGAGGGACAGCCCGGTATCGCAAAACCCCGCAGCTTTCCGCCGACGCGCTTTGTCATTTTCCGCGGCGTGAAGTGCGAGCTGAGATTCAAGTCGTATGCACGCGACAGCATGCTGCCGCATCTCTACCATTTCGACGCCTGCAACCGGACGGTCGACCAGATCAACCTCGCCACGGGCCTGCGCGACGCCTTGTTCGGCGAGCGCAACGAGAAGAACGACGACCTGATCATGAGGGCCATCGAGACATGAAGAAGCAGGCTCCGCGCCTCTCCGAGCAAAGCCACGACATCCAGGGCATGCTGAAGAGCGGCTTCGGCTGGCTCAAATCCAGCCGCTTCTGGCTGCTGACGATCCGCGATGGCCAGGAGGATCAGGCGCGAGCCTGGCTCGCGCGCCTGGTCGGCAGCAAGCTCGTCGTCAGCGCCAAATGCGTCGCAAAGAGCAAGGCCAAGCCGGAAGCGCCGATCGAGGAGGCCGTCTCGGTCGCCTTCAGTTTCGCAGGCCTCGCGAAGCTCGACTGCACCGAGACCGAGATGCATCCGTTTCCGACGCCTTTCAGAAGCGGCATGGGGAGCGAATTGCGCAGAGAGCTGCTACGAGACGCTCCGCGTGACGAATGGCGTTGGTCCGACATTGAGGGTGTCGAGGGACGCCAGGCCGTTCATGTTCTCGTTGCGCAATGGTGGGTGCTCGGCGCAACCGCACGCATGGAGGAGCCGGACCCGGCCGTGTTCGTCGTCAGGGTCGTCGACAACAATCCCTGCTCGTTCACGGGAAATGAGGACGGCAAATTGCGCGAGCCGTTCCGCTTTCGCGATGGGCTGGCCCAACCGGTGATCCGCGGTCTCAGGGAAGAGGAGGGCGCCGCGCTGCGGCAGGCGCGGATCGACGCCGGCCGCTTCTATGAAGATCGTGTCGTCGAGCCCGGAGAATTCATTCTGGGCTATCGCAACGAGTACGACGAACTCACTTACTGTCCCAATGCCGACGGATGGCCGCAGTCGGAAAGCCGATTCACGTTGAACGGAAGCTACCTGGCGGTGCGGCAGATCGAGCAGCATGTCGACGCGTTCGAGCAGTTCCGGAGGGCGCATGGTCAGGACGTCTGCGAGAGACTGATGGGGCGTCGCGAGGACGGCATGCCGCTCGGCTGGCAAGGTCCTCCGGGTTCGGATTCGGTGGCCGACGCCTTCCGCTTTCGCGTCGAGGACGCGAACGGATTCGTCTGTCCCAAGGGCGCCCATATCCGGCGCTCCAACCCGCGCGATTCCCTGGGGATGGATGTGCAATCGAGCATCAAATCGTCGAAGCTGCACAGACTGCTCCGCCGCGGTCGGCCTTATCGCGAGGAGACGGAGAAAGGACGTCGCGACGGCATCTTCTTCATTGCCTGCAATGCCGATCTCGAACGTCAGTTCGAATTCATCCATCAGCGCTGGCTGCAAAACCCTCGTTTCGGCACGCTGGACAATCAGGACGATCCGATCGTGGGGTCACAGCCCAGCGGGAAAACCTTCACCATTCCGGGATCGCCGAGCGGCAGCGAAGTCACGCTGGCTTCGTTCACGGCAGCGCTCGGAGGCGGCTACTTCTTCCTGCCCGGGATCGCGGCGCTCGAGTTCATCGCCGCAGATCGCGCCGGCGCGAAGCCAGGCTCGGCGCTCCGCGTTGAAGCGGCGGCTTCCTAGAGCGTTTCACATTTTGACGGAAGCGTATCCGGCATTTTCGAAGTAGTTGCTGCATTCACGAGGCTGGATGGTGGTGACGAGGTGACCGAGATGTCGCCAAGTGTCTTCGAGGGTGCGCTTCTGAGCGATGCGCATCCAGTGCTTGATCTTGGCGAAGGCCTGCTCGATCGGATTTAGGTCGGGTGAGTAAGGTGGCAGATACCATAGCCTGGCACCGGCCCTGCGAATGAGGCGACGCAGAGCAGCCGACTTGTGGCTACCAAGATTGTCCATGATGACGATGTCGCCGGCCCTGAGAACTGGAACGAGTTGCTGTTCGACATAGGCCTGGAAGCACTCGCCGTTGATCGGTCCGTCGAAGACGCAAGGGGCGATGAGGCTGTCACAGCGCAGAGCGCCGAGGAATGTCAGGGTCTGCCAGTGGCCGTGTGGGGCAAAGCCTCGCACCCGCTCGCCCTTCGGTCCCCACCCGCGTAGCGGGGCCATGCTGGTTTTAATCCAGGTCTCGTCGATGAAGACGAGGCGCTGGGGATCTAAGCCGGCCTGCCACGACCGCCAGCGGCGACGCCGGCGCGCAACGTCAGAGCGCGCCTGCTCAAGAGCGAATAGTGTTTTTTTTGAATCGCAGCCCCTCCCGCCGCAGGAACATCCAGACCGCATTGTGAGAGACCTTGATCCCACGCGCGGCCAGTTCGTCCTTCAGCTTGTGCAGCGTCAGATGCGGCGTCTGGCTGATCCGCTCCTTGATGAAGGCGCGATGGGGTTCCAGCACCGGCTTGCGGTGCCCGCCCATCTTGCCCGGCGCCACCGAACCAGTCGCCCGATGGCGCTGCGACCACTTCACGACCGAAGACACTGCAACGCCAAACCGTGCCGCTACTGCCCGGCAGCTCTCACCACCAGTCACCGCCGAAACGACGCGCTCACGTAGATCATTGGAAAGAGGTCGGCCCATCAGATGCTGGCCCCCAGCCCAGCCAACATCTTGAATCACAAACCGACCCTCAGGGGAATCCCCACCGATTCAGCCTAGCCATGAATTGCTCTAGTGACCGTGGTCGCGGTCAGTATTGCCCGCAGCGCGGGTTTGCGTCGCACCGAGCGGCCGAGATCGCACCTAATGGGAGTGATGATGGCCACTGCCGTGGTGTTGATGATGGCTCACGTACTGGAAGTCCTCGTCTGGGCAGCGACTTACGGCATTGTCGGCGCGGCAGTTTCCGAAGATGGACTGCTCTATTTTGCTTTTGTCAATTATACGACTCTTGGCTACGGCGATATCACGCCTGTGCGCGAATGGCGGCTCATCGGTCCACTGACGGCCATGAATGGCGTGCTGCTGTTTGGATGGTCGGCGGCCGTGCTGTTCGAGGTCCTCCGCAAGACGCTGGACCACCTCGAAGCCGCCAAGGCGCTTGGATTCGCAAGGACCTAATTCCGGGATCGGAGCGGGCCGCGTGGGGCGCCGTCCAGTCAGACCTGATCCGGCACGAATGGCCGCAGATCAAGGCTGCAGGTCGAGACTGGCGAGCTGCTGCCGGTCGAGCAGCACGATCTGACGCTGGGTATTGCCCACGAATCCAATGACTGCAAGCTCGTGCAGACGAGAGAGAGCGCGCGAGACCGTTTCCAGCGTCAGGCCGAGATAGTCGGCGATATCGCGTCGTGACATCGGCAGCGCCATAATGCCCGCAGCCGTGAGACGTCTGTCCATTTCCAGCAGGAAGGCGGCGACGCGCTCCAGCGAGGTCTTGCGTCCCAGCAGCAGCATGTGGTCTTCGGCATGCTGGAGATTGTTGGTGGTCATGCTCAGGAGATTTTTGGCGACCATTGCGTCGCTCTCGGCGACCGTCTCCAGGCTCTGCCGCCTCACAAGGCGAACTGTGGTATCAATGATCGCCTCGGTTGTGAAGCGGTGCTCGTTGCCATTCTCGAGCCCGAAGATGTCGCCGATGAGGTGGAATGCACCGATCTGCCGCCGGCCATCGGATAGCAGCTTGTAACTTCGTACCGCTCCGGACTTGACTTGGTAGACATATTCAGCCGGCTCTTTCTCGCCGTAGATTTCTGTTCCTTTCCGATAGGAAAATTCGCTTAAACTGACCATGGCATTTGTGTCGCTTCTCATGCCGAGGTCGCGAAGCGAATTGAGACGTACGGCGGAATCTGTTGTGATGCGAACAAACATAGGCCAACTCCTCAGCTAACCGCCGAATTGGTCCGTCAAAGGAAACTTTTGGCCGGAAATGCGCCGCGCTATCCCACTCCCGCCGGAGTTGATTTAAGATTATGGTGGTGGTTCAATCCATTGGCCCAAGGTTCATTGTACCAAGGGACAGGGCGGTCGCTTGGTGTCCTGGACGAGAAGGTGCCTGCGCTGCGGGGATTTGGCTCGTTGCACGGGGGATATTTGAGCCTCAACTGTCGAAGATTTGCGGGTTGAGGGGACCTCAATGGTTCATTGTAATTGGACGAGAGGTGGAAGGTGCCGGGCCTCGTTCACGTTGTCGATGACGACGAATCCTTTCGTACGGCGATTGAGCGTCGGCTGAAGCTCGCGGGCTACGACGTCGCCACTTATGCATCGTCACAGGCCTTGCTCGAGTCGGCGCCGAGTGACGAGCAGGAGGGGTGTATTTTGCTCGACGTGCGAATTCCGGGACTGAGCGGCCCCGATTTACAGACCCGATTGGTCGCGGCGGGCTCGACCTTGCCGATTATCTTCCTGACGGGACATGCAGATACACCGACCACCGTGCGGGCGATCAAGGCCGGGGCGGAAGACTTCCTGACCAAGCCGATATCCTCGGCGCATTTGATCGATGCGATCGAGCGGGCGCTGGCAAGTCAGCGGGCCTCACGCGCCCAGCGCAGCAGGCTCGATGCATTTCGAAGTCATCTGGCGTCCCTGACGCACCGCGAGCGACAGGTGTTCGATCTCATCGTGCGCGGCCGGATCAACAAGCAGATCGCGCATGCGCTCGGGACTACAGAACGCACCGTGAAGGCGCACCGCCACCAGGTGATGGAGAAGATGCAGGTTAATTCGCTTGCGGAACTCGTTTCGATCGCGGAACGGTTGGGCATGATCGATGTAAATAGCGGATAGCGCGGTTATTCTCGATCCGCACGGATGTGACTTCCCGAAGGGACAATTGAAAAAAGGTTGGCGCGATGCTGCCATGCAAGGCGTGTCCAATTGCCCAATGCGCGATGCAGGGCCGGTCATCGTGGGGTCAGCCGCAGACCACCAACCGCTGGGACGCCTGAGAGGTCGACGTGCCGAAACGCCAATCCGTCTTTGTCGTCGATGACGACTTGTCCATCCTAACGAGCATATCCAGGCTGTTGCGTGCGCATGGGTTCGTCGCGACGCCGTTCAATTCGGCGGGCGCCTTGCTGGATCACGGCGGGATGGAAAGGGCGTTCTGCATCGTGCTCGACATCGATCTCGACGGAAGTTCCGGCATCGACCTGCGCCGGAGCCTGACGGAGAAAGGCGTCACGGCGCCGGTCATCTACATGACCGGCAACGACAGTCCGGCGACCCGCACCGCGGCGATCGCGTCGGGCTGCGTCGCCTATCTGACCAAGCCATTTTCCGCAGAAGCCCTGATCGACCCCGTGACGCGCGCGGCTGCCGCATGAGCCTCGTCGATCACTCCTCGACATATTGCTCTAGTATCTTCGCTGGCGCGCCCCTGTGGGCGGCGGCGAACTGCGCCAGCGGAATGGCAGTCGTGACGGCGAGCAGGTTGGAGTCGACGAGTTCGAGCATCAGGACCCGGCCAGCCTCCATGTCCTTGATGATCTTCGGCTCGGCCGCGTCGGCCGCGATGCACAGATTGGTGAGGCACCACACGTAGGGGACGAAGACAGGAGCGCCGCCATCAACACTCAATTTTGGCAGCTGTTGCAGGTACATCCCGACAGGGACGAACAGTTGCAGGCGCGCCGTTTGTGAGTCCTCGCGTTCGATCAGGTCAAGCCGCACGGCGATCTGTCCGGTCGAGAAGCGGCCTGTGATCGAGGTTCGGCACAGCATGGGCGCGCCGCCGGGCTTGAAGCACAGCTTCTGCCAGCCGCCGTAGCTGATGTCCGTTGCTTCACGCTGACCGCGGGGCGAGACCTCGGCCGGTTTGTTGGCTTGGGCTTCCGCCGGCGCAATGCCGCCAAGCCACGTCGCGGTGCCGGCGACGGCGATGAGAAGGCCTGCAACGCAATCACGGACATTGGTCATGGTCGCGCCTCCGCATTGGCCACTTATCTCTGCGCGTCGAGGAACCTAGTCACGAGGGGCGACCACAGCGGAATCGCGTCGGGCGAACCGATGAAGAAATGTCCCTCGTTACCGAACGGCGGCATCAGATGATAGTCGGCCCGGCCGCCGGCGGCGGTGAAGGCAGCGTGCATGCTCCTTGACAGGTCGGGCCCGAAGAACGTGTCGTTCTCAATATAGATCCACAGCATGGGCACGCGCGACGTGCGACCGAAATCCGCAATGGCTTCAATCAGCTTGTCCGGCGCGCAGTTGTTGTTTGGCTTGCCGCCGACGCGCCCGCCACGGCCGGCAGCGAAGGTGATGACGGCCTTGACCTGAGGCGGGTTCACGCTCGACAAGGCGATCGAGGCCCAGCCGCCGGCGGACTGGCCGACCACGATCACGTCTTTGGGGACGATGCGTTTCTCGGCGGCCAGATAGTCGATGATCTCGAGATCGGCCTTTGCGACCGCGAGCCCCGCGTCACGGAAGTTGGGATTGCTGCAATTGCCGATCTTGGAGAAGAATGGTCCGTACAGACCTCGTTCGGGAATATCGATGGCGGCAGCGCCATAGCCGGTGCCGACCGGGGCGACAACGAGGTAGCCGCGCTGGGCGAACCATTTGGCGGCATCGCGGAACTCGACCAGCGGGAAGAAGCTGCGTTCGGTTGGATTGAGCGACACGCCATGATTCATGATCACGAGAGGGAAGGGACCATCGCCGACTGGGCGCACCAGATAGGCAAACGTCGGCAGCTGCAGTGGCAGCGCCCAGACTTCCTCCTGGATGCGGATTGCATCCTCGGCGCGGGTCGGTGCGCCGAGAACCGCAAGGACGAGCAATGCGGCTGCGAAGCGTCCCAAGACCAATTTGAGTCGCGGCCCCATAGGTGATCTCCTCATCCGGTGTAAGTGGCAGCCACGATGATGGGCCCAAGCACGGTCAGAACAACGTTTCCGACCGCGTAGGGAACGGCGACGCCGAGGACCGGGGTCTGGCTCTCGGCCATTTCGCATGCGCCGGTCACGGCAGCGTCAACCGTCATCGCACCAGCCAGCGCGCCGCAAGTCACGACCGGGTTCATGCGCAGGACATGATGGGCAAACAGCGTCGCAACGATCAGCGGTATGATCGTGATGACGAGGCCCATGCCGACCAGAAGCACTCCGTGGGCCTGGATCGCAGCCCAGGCAGCGGCGCCGTTGCCGAGCCCGATCGCGGCAATGAAACCGCCGAGGCCGAGATCGCTGAGCGTTTGCTGCGCTGCCGGCGGCAAAGCGCCCAGGGTGGGCTTGCGCGACCGCAGCCAGCCGCAGACAAGGCCCGCGATCAATGCGCCGCCGCCACCGCCGAGCGTGAGTGCAACACCGCCGATCCGGAAGCTGACCAACCCGGCGAGCAGACCGGCCGCGATGCCGGCGGCGAGAAACGCGATGTCGGTGCGGTCGCCGGACCGCAGGATCTGACCTATCGCCTTGGCGGCGCGCTCGATGTTTCGCGTGCTGCCGACCAGCGTCATGACGTCCCCGACATAGATCCGGGTGTCCGCACTCAAGGGGACCTCGCGCCCCATCCGCGTGAGAGCGCGGAGGAAAACACCTCGGGCGTCGGTGCCAACGCGCGCGGCGATCTCCTGGATCGAGCGGCCGTGGAGGTGGCGGTTGTCCACGAGCACCTCCAGCACGTTGCCTGGAACGGCCTTGAGGATCTCGTCTGCGTCGATCTCCGTGCCGATGACCGGCCTTGCGGCGACGATGACCGCGGTGCGGCCGGCGATGACGATGTCGTCGCCGGCTTCCAGCACTGTTTCCAGGTGCGGCTCGACGTCCACGCCCTGGCGCACGATGCGCTCGATGACCGTGCGACTTCCAATCTCGTCTTCGATCGACTTGACGGTACGGCCGGCGCCTGCGGTGACCCGATAGGCACGGGCCTGGAACTTGCGATAGGAGAGGTTTTCGGTTTTTGGCGGATCGCCACCGGCAAGCTCGGCCTCGAGCTTTTTCGCCTCGACCTTCAGGTCGATGCCCATCAGCTTCGGCGCAACGAAGGGAACGAACAACAACGTGAGGATATAGCCGAGCACGTAGGTCACGGCATAGCCCGCCGCGATGTTCGCCTCCTGCTGGTTGAGCAAGTCCTTCGGCAGGTCGAGCTGAGCCAGCGCGCCCGACGCGGTGCCGATGACCGATGATTGGGTGAGGGCTCCGGCCGCAATTCCGGCGGCGGTACCGGGAGCCAGGTTGAAGCCGTGGGCGAACAACAACACGACAAGAAGGCCGGTGCCACCCAGCACCAGTGCCATCGCGACCTGGGCAAGCGTGCGGACGCTCAAGGAGGCAAAGAACTCCGGTCCGGAGCGGTAGCCGATGGTGAACACGAACAGGCTGAACAGAAC
>JAEYTQ010000510.1 GCA_023433965.1 Pseudomonadota bacterium
TCCTTGTCGACGTTGCGCATCAGGGTCTGCGCGGAGCCGGAATCGAGCTTCACGAGGTCGTCGAAGGTGAACATCAGCGCCTTGATGCGCTCGGCCGATTCGCGGTTGTCCTCTTCCAGCGAAGTGATGAAGCGGGTCTCGGTCTGGCGGTCGAAATTGTTGAAGATTTCCGCCATGACCTCGTGGGCGTCGCGGCGGCGGGTCTGCGACAGGTTGGACATGAATTCGGTGCGCAGCGTCTTCTCAACGCTCTCGATCACCTCCTTCTGCACCGCCTCCATCTTCAGCATGCGGTTGACGACGTCGAGCGCGAGCTCCTCAGGCAGGATGCCGAGCACGCGGGCGGCGTGCTCCGACTTCAGCTTGGACAGCACCACGGCTATGGTCTGCGGATATTCGTTCTTGAGGTAGTTGGCGAGCACCTCTTCCTGCACGTTGGAGAGCTTCTCCCACATGTTGCGGCCCGCGGGGCCGCGGATCTCGTCCATGATGCCGTTGACGCGCTCCGGCGGCAGGTATTGCTGCAGCAGCCGCTCGGTGGCGTCGAAATTGCCCATCAACGCGCCCGACGCCGACATGCGCGAGACGAATTCGAGCAGCATGTCCTCGACGGTGTCGACCTCGACGGTGCCGAGCGTCGACATCTCCAGCGAAAGCTGGCGCACCTCATCGTCGTCGAGCAGCGACCAGATCTTGCCGCCATATTGCTCGCCGAGGGCCAGCATCAGGATGGCCGCGCGCTTCGGGCCGGCCAGCGCATCGGTCTTGGCGCCAGCCCGGCTGCCGGCACGCTGACCGAGCGTGGAGATCACGCTGGTGATGTCGTTGGAGTTGGCGTTTTGCAGGGAGGCGGCCATGTCAGATCACTTCTTGATTCACTTGGCTGGATTACTTGGCTGGTTCGGTCAGCCACTGGCGGATGATGGCGACGGTTTCGTTGGGATTGCGCTCGGCGAGCTCGCCGACGCGATGAACGGACTGGGCGTGGACCTGGCCCTGGATGGTGGCGACGTCGATCGCACTGGCGGCCCCGCTCGGCAGCAGCGGCTGGTTGGCGGCCGGGGCTGCCTCTTCCGAAGCGGCGGGGCCGGTCAGCACGCCGGAGATGGCGGCGGCGACCTCGTCTGAGGCGAGGATGCGCTTGACCAGCGGGCGGATCACCAGGAACAGCACGACGAGGCCGAGCAGCATCATCACGCCGAGCTCGACGAAGTACATGACGTCGTCCTTGGTGAACTGGAGCATGCCGAGGAAGCCCGAGGGCTCGCCGACCGGAGCGGTGGAGGGAGCGTCGGCGAAGCGCAAATTGACGACCTCGACCTGGTCGCCGCGCTTCTGGTCGAAGCCGATCGCCGAGCGCACCAGGGCGGCGATGCGGTCGAGCTGCTCCTTGGTGCGGTCCTGATAGGCGAGCTCGCCCTTGTCGTTCTTGGTGTAGATGCCGTCGACCAGCACCGCGACCGAGATGCGGTTGACCCGGCCGGCCTCGGTCACCTCGGTCTTGGTGGTGCGGGAGATCTCGTAATTGTTGGTCTCTTCGCTCTTCTTGCTCTGGTCCTTGGCCGCGACGCCGTTGTTCTGCTGGTTGCCGGGAAGCTCGTTGTTGACGGTGACCTGGCCGTTGTTGTCGGCGGTCATGCTCTGCTCTTCGCGGGTCTGGCTCGAGCGCAGCACGCGGCCTTCGGGATCGAACTTGTCCGAGGTCTGGGTGATCTTGTTGAAGTCGAAATCGGCGGCGAGCTGGACGCGGGCGCGGCCCGACCCGACCACGGAAGAGACGATGTCCTCGACCTGCTTGCGCATCCGCTTCTCGAAGGCGATGCGGCGCTCGTCGCCGACCGCCTGCTCCGGATCGTTGGCGGCGCCGTCGGCCAGCAGCTGGCCGGCCTCGTCGACGATCGAGACCCGCTGCGGCTTCAGCCCGTTGACGGCGGAGGCGACGAGGTGGCGGATGGCGCGGATCTGCTGCGCTTCCAGCGCGCCGCGGACGCGCACCACGATCGAGGCCGAGGGCTCGGGGGCCTCGCGCGCGAACAGCGGGCGCTCGGGCAGCACCAGATGGACGCGGGCGGCCTGGATGCGGTCGATGGCGCGGATGGTGCGGGCGAGCTCGCCTTCCAGCGCGCGCAAATGATTGATGTTCTGGACGAAGGAGGTGGTGCCGAGCGCGTCGGACTTGTCGAACACCTCGTAGCCGACGCCGCCGCCCTTGGGCAGCCCGCCCTCGGCGAGCTTCATCCGAAGCCGCGTGACCTTGTCCTTGGGCACCATGATGACGGCGCCCTCATTGCGGATCTCGAACTGGATAGCCTGACGTTCGAGATCCTTGATGATGCTTGAGGAATCTTCGACGGACAGGTCCGTGAACAGCGTCGTCATCTGCGGCGTGGTGACGCGCATGATGACGAAGGCGAAGAAGCCGATGAGCGCAGCGGTGACCGCGATCATCGCCCCGAACCGGGCGGCACCGATACTCTTCAGAAAGTCCGCAAGCCCTTGCAAGCAACCGCCCCACAGCTTCGGCCGCTTTCACTGGAAAGGCCGACTGGGCAATTATTGCCTAGGTGATGGTTTCGATATGGTTAACGAAGGTTAAGATGTCGGACAAAAGTGCATCATCAAAAAGATCGGCCTCGCAAAGCGAGGCCGATTTTCGTCAATAACCGCAGATTTCCGGATCGCCTACTGGCGATATTGCTGAATGCGGGTGGTGCGAAGACCCGCCAGACCATGCTGGTCGATGG
>JAEYTQ010000506.1 GCA_023433965.1 Pseudomonadota bacterium
GCCTCCACGCTTCGGGCGAGCGCCCGCACCCGCCAGCCCTGGGCGAGAAGGTGCGAGATCAAACGTCCCCCGACAAAGCCGGAGCCGCCCGTCACGAGCGCAAGTCGAGCCTGTCCGGATGGTTTCAGGGGATCAGTCATGGCGAACCTCTCGAACTGAAGAATGCGCGATCATGTCGCGGGTCCGTTCAAAAGTCAACGAACAGAATTCATATTTTGTTCGAATTTGCACTCGAGGCAGCTTTGCTGTACTTTTTGCCAGCAAACGCAGGTAGATATGCCCTCAAGTCCCTCTTCCGACGACAATTCGTTCCGAGAGCAGATTCTCGATGCCGCCCGAGCCCAGGTGCGCCGGCACGGCGAGGCAAAGACGAACGTGGTCGACATCGCGCGTGCGCTTGGCACGTCGCACACCACGATCTATCGCCACTTTCGTTCCAAGGCAGACATCTTCGACGCCCTTGTCGTTGAAATGATGCGCGACGAGGAAGAGATGGCGAGAAAATTCGTCGAGGCGCGGGGATCCTTCGCAGAGCGCTTGGAGGGCATGGTGCTGGCGTTACACGCCCGCAAGCGCGAACGGTTTGCTGCCGACGCAGAGGTTTACGGCTTGTACCGCCGGATCGTGGAGGAGCGGCCGGAGATCATAGCGGCGTACTCGAAAGCGATGACTGCTCTGGTCAGCCGCATCCTGGCTGATGCAAAGAAGCGCGGTGAAATTCGAGTTGATGATGTCGAGGCCGCGGCCGGCGTCGTGCGGGACGCGGTGACGGTGTTTGTCCATCCCGTCCACGTCGCAGCCGCCGTCGCGGCCAATCTCCCGAGCGAGAGGATGGCTCGCAACGTCGTGCGCACGATCTGCGCCGGATTCCGAGCGGGTCCCAAATTGACGTGAATCTGGTGTTGGCGAGCTGATTTGAATCGGCGGCCCATTTTGGGGCACCAACTGCAATTCCACGCCCAGCCTCGTTGAAGCGAGCCGGCCGAGCCTGTATGCTCAACGAAAAATTGTGAAGGTGCGGAAGACATCCGGCGGGAGGCGCGCAAATGACTCCGATCTCGCGAAGGATTATCGTCGCCACGTTTGCGCTTGCAGCAATTGGGCTTGCGGCCACCGCTCGCGCCCAAGGCAGTCCGACAGCCAATTCCGTTGCGACGTTGTTCCAGAACGTGCGCATCTTCGACGGCAAGGGCGCTTCGCTCTCCGCATCCTCGAATGTGTTGGTGAGGGGTAACGTCATCGAGCGCATCTCGACGGAGCCGATCGCCGCAGACCCTGGCGTAGCTGTGATCACCGGCAACGGGCGAACCCTTATGCCCGGCCTGATCGACGCCCACTGGCATGCGATGCTGATCCGGCCGAATCCTGCCCAGTCGATAGCCGGTGACGTCGGATTCAACAATATTGCCGCAGCCGTCGAGGCGACCGACACGCTCATGCGCGGTTTCACCACCGTGCGCGACGTCGGCGGTCCCGTATTTGGACTGAAAGCCGCCATCGATGCAGGATTGGTGGCAGGGCCCCGTATCTATCCCTCGGGAGCAGTAATCACGGTGACCAGCGGACACGGGGATTTTCGCCAGTTGTCGGAGTTGCCGCGAACGATCGGCGGCATGCTCAGCCGCATGGAGCAGATCGGCGGCAGCATGGTTGCCGACAGCCCCGACGAAGTCCGCGTTCGCGTCCGCGAGCAACTCATGCAAGGTGCCTCGCAGATCAAGCTGACGGCCGGCGGCGGTGTTTCCTCGCCGTTCAGTCCCATCGACGTGTCGACTTTCACGGAGCCGGAACTGCGGGCGGCCGTTGAAGCCGCCGACAATTGGGGCACTTACGTGACGGTCCACGCGTTCACGCCTGCAGCAATCGGGCGTGCGGTTGCTGCTGGTGTGAAGTGCATCGAGCACGGCTTCCTCATGGATGACGCCACCGCTAAGTTGATCGCCGAGAAAGGACTATGGCTCAGTGCGCAACCTCTCCCGGAACAGTTGAGGGAAGGCTTTCCGCCAGGCTCGGTTCAACGAGCCAAGGCCGACGAAGTCTGGCCCGGCATCGAACGGACCTACGAACTGGCGAAGAAATACAACATCAAGACGGCGTGGGGCACCGATGTCCTGTTCTCCCAGGCGCTCGCGCAAAAGCAGGGTGCGATCCTGGCCTCGCTTGCCCGCTGGTACAGCCCCGCCGAAGCGCTCGCGATCGCCACCGGGACCAACGGCGAACTCCTTGCATTGTCCGGAAAACGCAGTCCCTATCCCGGGAAGCTCGGCGTCGTGGAACAGGGCGCGCTGGCAGACCTGTTGCTCGTCGAGGGAAATCCGCTGGAGAACATCAACCTGATCGCCGAGCCCGATCGGAACTTCAAGGTCATCATGAAGGATGGGCGGATCTACAAGAACGCCCTGTGACTGGAGTCACCCCGGGCAATTCAGACCTCTATTCAGTCATGATCCGAAGTGCGTTATTCACCTCGTCGGCTCAATAGCGAGCGAGCTTTCATCCGCTGCGCCAGAGTTCGGCGTTAACCACGCCGAACGGTTCCGTTCTTTGCGACATCGCTTCGAAGTTTCTTAAATTTTGCTGGGTACCTCTCTGGGCATGGTGACCGGGGAGAGTCGATGAAGAAGCGGACCAAACGTGGGAAGGCAGAGATGATCGCCCTCCCGATGGCCGCGCGCGTTGCCATCGGCGTCGTGGCCGTCGCCGCATTGGGGTACGGCTTGCTGTCGCGCCCGGCGGGCGTGCAGCCGGCACGGAAGCCGTCGGCGTCCCAGGCCCAGGCCTCGTCGACCCCGGTTTACGTGGCACCTCCGGTGCATGCATCCGCGCCTGCGCCGGCGTCAGCTCCGGCTCCGATTCCGGCCCCGGCGCCGCCGGCCGAACCGCCAAAAGCGGACGCGGATGCTCCCGGAGCATTGGTCCGGCAGGTGGTCGACTACGCCAGCCGCCAGGCGCCGGGCACCGTCATCATCGATACCGGAAACACATTCCTCTATCTGGTCCTGAACGATCGGCAGGCGATGCGCTACGGCATCGGGGTCGGCCGCGAAGGCTTCGCATGGTCTGGCGAGCAGACGGTGGCGCGCAAGGCAGAATGGCCGGATTGGCGTCCGCCTGCGGAGATGGTCTCGCGCCAGCCGTATCTGCCGCGGTTCATGGCAGGCGGTCCCGGCAACCCGCTCGGGGCACGGGCGATGTATCTGGGCGAAACCGAATATCGCATCCACGGCACCAACAAGCCCGACACGATCGGCAAGCGGGTGTCGTCGGGCTGCATCCGGCTGACCAATGACGACGTCGTCGACCTCTACGAGCGGGTGAAGGTCGGCGCGAAAGTGATCGTGCTTCCCGCCGCCGCTGCCCGCAGGCCGCCTCAGGGAACACCGCCCGATGCAGCGTCCCGATCGCCGGATCCGGCCGCCCCGCCGAGCCGGCCCGCGGCGACCAACGCGCAGATGCCGTCACCCGGACCGAAGGTCGCCGAGGTGCGGTAAACGGCGGTCGACTCAGTATCGGCCGGAGACCGCAACACGATCGTCGGAGAGACTGCGGCTCAAGGGGACGAGTTGCCGCAGCGCCGATAGTGCGACGAGCAGATAAACGGCGCGCGATGCGACGGTGGCCGATTGTGAGTTTCCGGCGTCCTGTCCGAGAATTGCGGTCACGAGGTCGAAGTTGAAGAGTGCGACGAGCCCCCAATTGAGGCCGCCGACAATCACGAGAAGCAGGGTGATGATGTTGAGAGCGCGCACGTTGAACTCCGGGTTGTTCGATGGACAAGCCGAGATCGCGCCTGCCGTTCCTGGCACGCGCAAAAGTCTAAACCCAGGTTAGCTTCCACCTCGATTGATTGCCCGGAGGGAAACACGCCAGCTCGGGTAAGAACCCGGTCGGATCGTCCTGGAATGCCGTCCCCCTCCCTAGGGACAGACGCCGGCCGCGGAGTTCGCTAGTCTGGCCTGAAAGTACAAACCCCAGGGGGAGACCGCCTTGAGCACCGCGCCGCGCATCGACATCGACCCCGCCGCGTTCTGGGCTGATCCCTATCCGATGCTCGCGAAGATGAGGCGAGAGGCGCCGATTGCCTTCGTGCCGCAGCTCGGCTCGACGCTGCTGACCAGCCGCGACGACATCTCGGTCTCCGAGAAGCAGATCGACGTGTTCTCCTCGCACCAGCCCGCCGGCCTGATGAACCGGTTGATGGGCCACAACATGATGCGCAAGGACGGCGAGGCGCATCTGGCCGAGCGCCGCGCGATGTTTCCGACGGTGTCGCCGAAGACGGTGAAGGCGCACTGGACCGCGCAGTTCCAGGCGCATGCGGACCGCATCATCGACCGCATCGGGCCAGGCCGGATCGATTTCATGCGCGACTTCGCGCTGCCGTTCTCGGGCGAATGCCTGAAATCGATCACCGGCCTCACCAATATCGGCTTCGAGGACATGGATGCGTGGTCGCAAGGCATGATCGAGGGCATCGCCAATTATGCCGGCGATCCCGCCGTCGAGGCCCGTTGCCATGCGGCGACCTCGGGCATCGACGCCGCGATCGACGACATCCTGCCGGCGATGCGCAAGCACCCGGACCAGAGCATTTTGGGCGTGCTGCTCGCCTCGGGCATGCCGATGGACAGCGTGCGCGCCAACGTCAAGCTCGCGATCTCGGGAGGGCAGAACGAGCCGCGCAAGGCGATCGCCGGCACGGTCTGGGCGCTGCTCACCCATCCTGACCAGCTCGACCTGGTCCTGCGCGATGAGGTGTCCTGGCTCCAGGCCTTCGAGGAATACGCCCGCTGGATCTCGCCGATCGGCATGTCGCCGCGGCGCATTGCAAAGCCCTGGACGATCCGCGACG
>JAEYTQ010000524.1 GCA_023433965.1 Pseudomonadota bacterium
TGAGCTCGAGCGCCGAATTCACCTTGAGCGACTTCTTCACCATAAAACCCTGCCCGTCATAATAGGTCACGCCGGTAAAATTGGCGCCGAGCGAGGTATCGCGCGAGATGGTCCAGGTGGTGTTGCGGGAGAGCACGTCGATCTCGCCTGACTGCAGCGCGGTGAAGCGGTCCTTGGCGGACAGCGGCACGTATTTGACCTTGGTCGGATCATTGAAGATCGCGCCGGCGATGGCGCGGCAGACATCGACGTCGATGCCGGTCCAGTTGCCCTTGTCGTCGGGCGAGGAGAAACCCGGCAGGCCCTGGCTGACGCCGCAGGACAGCATGCCTCGGTCCTTGACGGTCTTGAGCGTTTGCGCATCGGCGGCCTGGGCAGTGAGGCCGGCGGCGAGAGCAAGAGAGAGAGCCAGGGTTACACGTTTCATGGGCTTTGGGCCTTTCAAGGTCGTCTCAAGGTCAGGAATGTTGTCTCAGGATCGTCTCCGCCAGGCCAGGTCTTCCAAGAATCTGGCCTTGCAAGAGTCATGCTGGGAAACCTTGCCGAACACTCGCCGCTCTCGGGAGGCCATACCTTCATCCCGCCGAAGGCGCCCGCCGTTGTGGCTGTGGCGCGCGGTCCGGTCGTACGATGGATCGAAGATCGCGGCAGGCCCCTCAACATGCGGCGACTGAATAGCACCTGCGCATCACAGAACGACTGGCTTGCCGGGTCAAGGGGTTGACGGGAGTCTTCTGTGTTCTGTTATTAAAGATGTCGGCCTCTCGGCCGGCGCGTGGGCGCGATGCGTCCCGTGGAAACGCGGTTTTGAAAGCAGACGCATGGATTCCTCGCACCCTTCCCAGCAGCACGCCGAGACCCGGCTGGTCACCTCCGGCCGCGACACCAGGCGCAGAACGGGTTCGTCAATCCACCGGTCTTCCACGGCTCGACCGTGCTCTATCCGACCGCCGAGGACCTGCACGCCCATCGCGGCGAGTTCACCTATGGCCGCCACGGTTCCCCCACCACCAAGGCGTTCCAGGAGACGCTGATGGCTCTGGAGGGTCCGCAATGCGCCGGCGTCGGCATCGTGCCGTCGGGGCTGTCGGCGATCTCCACCACCCTGCTCTCGGTGCTGAAGTCCGGCGACCACATTCTCGTCGTCGACAACGTCTATCGGCCCTCGCGCAATTTCTGCAACGGCATGCTCGCCCGCTATGGCGTCGAAACCACCTATTTCGATCCGCTTATCGGCGCGGGCGTCGACAAGCTGTTCAAGCCCAACACCCGCGCGGTGCTGGTCGAAGCTCCGGGCTCTCAATCGTTCGAGATGCCTGATATCCGCGCCATCGCCGAGGTCGCGCATGCGAAAGGCGCGCTCGTGATCGACGACAACACCTGGGCGACGCCGCTCTACCACCGCTCGCTCGAACAGGGTGTCGACATCAGCATGCAGGCCGCCACCAAATATATCGGCGGCCATTCCGATATCATGTTCGGCACGATCTCGGCCAACGCCAAGGCCTGGCCGATGATCGCCGAAGGCATCCGCCTGCTCGGCGTCTGTGCCGGGCCCGATGACGTCTTCCTCGCGCTGCGCGGCCTGCGCACGCTGTCGGTGCGGCTGGCGCAGCATCATCGCTCCGGGCTCGACATGGCGCGCTGGCTCGCCGGCCGGCCCGAGGTGGCGCGCGTGCTGCATCCCGGGCTCGAGACCGATCCGGGTCACGCCATCTGGAAACGCGACTTCACCGGTGCATCAGGCCTGTTCAGCATCGTGCTGAAGCCGGCGCCGCAGAACGCCGTCGACACCATGCTCAACACGCTCAGGCTGTTCGGCATGGGCTTTTCCTGGGGCGGCTTTGAGAGCCTTGCGATTCCCTTCGATTGCGACGGCTATCGCACCGCCACCAAATGGGCACCTGGCGGCCCGACGTTGCGCCTGCATATTGGGCTCGAGAGCGTCGACGACCTCAAGGCCGATCTCGATCGCGGCTTTTCCGCCCTCAAGGCGGCAATGTGAGCCTGCTCACCTAGCATCGCGCCAGTGGATGCGGCAGCGCTTCCGGAGAAACGCACGCCACCTCTCCCCGTTGACGCCTGGACGCCAACAAGTGATTTGATCCCAAGGCATTTGTAGCTAGCCTCACCAATCGACTCCAATCCGGGCTCGGAGAATGGGAACGTTGGTTCTGCTCGATCTGATGGGCGGCGTGGCGCTGTTGCTGTGGGGCCTGCACATGGTTCACAGCGGGATCCTGCGCGCCTTCGGTCCCGACCTCAGGCGCCTGCTCGGCAAGGCGCTGAGCAATCGCGTCAGCGCCTTCGCCGCCGGCCTCGGACTCACCGCCCTGCTCCAGAGCAGCACGGCGACCGCCTTGATCGCGAGTTCCTTCGCCGCCGAAGGTCTCGTCAGCCTCGCCGCCGCGCTCGCCATCATGCTCGGAGCCAATGTCGGCACGACGTTGATCGTGCAGGTGCTTTCATTCAACATCGCAGCCGTAGCGCCCGTCCTGTTCGTGCTCGGCCTCATCGCCTTCCGCGCCGGTCCGCGCTCGCGGATCAAGGACATGGGCCGCGTCTGCATCGGCCTCGGCCTGATGCTGCTCTCGCTGCACATTCTGCTCGACACGCTGGCCCCGGCCGAAAACGCTCCCGGCGTCCGCGTCGTAATGTCGGCCATCACCGGCGATCCGATCCTGTGCATCGTCATCGCCGCCCTCGTGACCTGGATCGTGCATTCGAGCGTCGCCAGCGTGCTCTTGATCATGTCGCTGGCCTATTCGCAGTTCATCATCCCCTACGCGGCACTGGCGCTGGTACTCGGGGCCAATCTCGGGAGCGCCATCAATCCGGTGCTCGAAGGCGCCAAGCGCCACGATGCCGCGAGCTATCGCCTGCCGGTCGGCAATCTCGTCAATCGCGTGATCGGGATTGCCGTCGTCATGCCCTTCCTGGGCCCGATCGCCGAGCATCTGCACGCCTGGCAGCCCGATCTCGCCAGGATGACCGCGGCTTTCCACATCGCCTTCAATGTCGGTACTGCGGTCGTCTTCATCGGCCTGCTTGATGCCATGTCGCGCCTGCTCACCCGCCTCTTGCCGGATCGCGTGCAGGAGGCCGATCCGGCCCGCCCGCGCTATCTCGACGAGACCGCGCTGGAGACGCCGTCGCTGGCGCTCGCCGACGCCGCCCGCGAGACCCTGCGCATGGGCGATCTCGTCGAGGTCATGCTGCGCAAGGTGATGGCCGCGATGATGACGGGTGACCGCGCGCTGGTCGATCAGGTTTCGAAGATGGACAATCTCGTCGACGGGCTCGACGAGGCCATCAAGCTCTACGTCACCAAGCTGATGCGGGGCAGCCTCGACGAGAGCGAAGGACGGCGCGCGATGGAAATCATCTCCTTCGCCATCAACCTCGAACATATCGGCGACATCATCGACAAGAGCCTGAGCGAGCTCGCCACCAAGAAGATCAAGCGACGCTTGCAGTTCTCGGCGGAAGGGGCCGACGAGCTCGCCGCCTTCCACAAGCGCACGATGGACTCGCTGCGGATCGCGTTCGGCGTCTTCATGTCGAGTGACGCCAACGAGGCGCGCAAGCTCCTGGTGGAGAAGACTGCATTGCGCAACACCGAGCTTGCCGCCGTCGAGCGGCATCTCGATCGCCTCCGCGAGGGCCGCCCGGAGACGATCGAGACCACGTCGCTGCATCTGGATGTGCTACGCGACCTCAGACGCATCCACTCGCATATCTGCTCGGTCGCCTATCCCGTGCTCGATGCGGCCGGCCAGCCCTATCGTAGAACCGAGGCGGACGCCGCCACCCTGCCCGCATCGGGCGCGGCATCGGCGCTGCCGCGCTAAACCATGCCCGGAAGCGCGATGCCGATTCTCCCAATCCCATCGCGCTTTGAATGATCAGCGGTCCAACGTCTTCGAGGCGGTGCCGCGATTCTTCCAGATCAGCATGATGTTTCTGATATAGATGATGGTCGCCAGCGACTGCCCGAGGATGATCACGGGCTCGCGCTTCACGACGCCGTAGACCAGCGTCATCAATCCGCCGCCCATCGAGCAGAACCAGAACGCCATCGGCACCACGCTGTTGCCGGCGCGTTCGCTGGCGATCCACTGCACCAGGAAGCGCGCGGTGAAAAACAGCTGCGCGACGAGGCCGAATGCCAGCCAGAAATCGAACTTGGCGACGAAGACGTCGTAGAGATAGTTGCTCAGCGCCTGACCGTATTGAATGATCATGCGTTCACCTCGGTGACTTCGGGCGT
>JAEYTQ010000740.1 GCA_023433965.1 Pseudomonadota bacterium
GCGAGGCATCCTCCGCCTCGCTCAATTCCTTGGCGCGGCGGAGCATGCGGTCGACATCTGATATCGACAGCACCTTCGGCAGGCCGCGGCCGCGCTTCGGCCCCGACAGGATCGCGGCGGGATCATCGCCGCGGATGCGCTCGTTCAGCAGGAAGCGGTAGAGATGCCGCATCGCCGACAGGCGCCGCGCCACGCTGGTGGATTTGAAGCCGCGGCTATCGAGATCGGCGAGATAGTCGCGCAGCGTTTGCGTCTGCGCATCCACGAAGGTGTGGCCGACGCGGCCGAGGAATTCCGAGAAATCGGTGAGGTCGCGCCGATAGGCATCGAGCGTATTGGCCCCGGCGCCCTGTTCCGCCGCGAGCATGTCGAGGAACAGGCCGATGAGCTTGGTGTCGGAGGGCTTGATGGGCATGCCCCGGAGCCTAGCGGCTATTTCTTGAGAAACTTGTCAGGCGGGATCGTCACCGTCATTTCCCGCGGCTTCGGCGTGACGAAGTTCGCCAGCGCGAAGACCACGCCATAGACGATGGCGGCGATCACGGCGACGACCGTCAGGAAGCGGAACAGGCTCGGCATCGGTCTGGGGTCTCGGGCAAGGGGCGTGAGCCAAATTAACCAATGAAATCATCCAACATGTTCGCCGTTTCGTGGCAAGAGTCCTCTGGCGAGGGCCCCCATGGGGTCGTATAGGTGGCCAAAGCATGCCGCCTTCGGCGGCCGATCGAGCGAGATCCATCGAGCGAGACAATGTCCGACGCCGCGTTGCCGCTTCCTGCTTCGCCTGAGGCCGACATCCTGTCGGCGCTCGGGGCGCGCTCGATCGTGCTCGTTGGCATGATGGGGGTCGGCAAATCCACTATCGGCCGGCGCCTCGCCGCCCGCCTCAAGCTGCCCTTCGTTGATGCCGACACCGAGATCGAGGCGGCAGCCGGCATGACCATACCGGAAATCTTCGAGTGTCACGGCGAGCCGCATTTCCGCGATGGCGAGACCCGTGTGATCGCGCGCCTGCTCGAGGGTGGTCCGCTCGTGCTCGCGACCGGCGGCGGAGCCTTCATGCGCGAGGAGACGCGTGCGCGGATCGCGGCGAAGGCCATCTCGATCTGGCTGAGGGCGGACCATGACGTCATCATGCGCCGCGTCCGCCGCCGGGCCGACCGTCCGCTGCTTCAGACCGCCGACCCGGAAGGAACCGTGGCGCGCCTCCTCACCGAGCGCGAGCCGACCTACGCCCATGCCGACCTCACCATCGCCTCGCGTGACGTGCCGCACGAAAGGATCGTCGAGGAATGCATCGAGGCGCTGCATGCCCGTCTCTGCGGCGGACAGCCAGCCCAATCGCCTGCCGACATTGCGAGTGCCTCGAGATGACTGCGCCGTTGAAACATTCCGATCCCGTTACGGTCGACGTCGCACTCGGTGACCGCGCCTATGACATCGTCATCGGCCGCGGCGTGCTGGCATCGCTCGGTGAGCGGGTCGCGCGGCTGCGCCCCGGCGTGCGCACCGCGATCGTGACGGACCGCACCGTTGCCAAGCACTGGCTGGAGCCGACCGAAGCCTCGCTCGCCGCGAGCGGCATTCCGACCTCGCGCATCGTGGTCGAGGAAGGCGAGATCTCCAAGACTTATGCGGGCCTGGAAAAGGTCAGCGAGGCCCTGATCGCCGCCAGGATCGAGCGCAACGATCTCGTCATCGCCCTCGGCGGCGGCGTGGTCGGCGATCTCGCCGGCTTTGCGGCGGCGATCCTGCGCCGCGGCGTCGATTTCGTGCAGGTGCCGACCTCGCTTCTGGCGCAAGTCGATTCATCCGGCGGCGGCAAGACCGGCATCAACTCGCCGCAGGGCAAGAACCTGCTCGGGGAGTTCCACCAGCCGGTGCTGGTCATCGCCGACACCGCCGTGCTCGACACGCTGTCGCCGCGCCAGTTCCGCGCCGGCTATGCCGAGGTCGCCAAATACGGCGTGCTCGGCGACGAGGCCTTCTTCGCCTGGCTGGAGAAGAACCATTCCGACATCGTCACGGGCGGGGCGGCGCGCGAGCACGCCATCGCGACCTCATGCCGCGCCAAGGCGGGGATCGTCGCACGCGACGAGCGCGAGACCGGCGAGCGCGCGCTGCTCAATCTCGGCCACACCTTCGGTCACGCGCTGGAAGCTGCGACCGGCTTCTCCGACCGCCTGTTCCACGGCGAGGGCGTCGCCATCGGCATGACGCTTGCGGCGCAGTTCTCGGCGCGGCTTGGCATGATCGGCGAACAGGACGCCGCGCGCGTCGAGCGCCATCTGATCGAGGCGGGCCTGCCGACGCGCTTGCAGGACATCGCGGGCTTTGCGCAGGAGGGTCTCGCCGACGCCGACGCGCTGATGACGCTGATGGCGCAGGACAAGAAGGTCAAGCGCGGCAAGCTCACTTTCATTCTGCTGGAGGCGGTGGGACGTGCGGTGATCGCGAAGGACGTCGAGCCGGCGCCGGTGCGCGATTTTCTGCAGGCGAAACTATCGCAGTGATGACGGGATCGTCAGGACGTGCCGCCCGCGAAAAGCGGCCGAAGGTCGCGGCGGTCGCGAGGCAAACATGAGTTCGATCTCGATCAATCTGCTGCTTGCATTCCTCCTGCTCGCCGCCAACGCATTCTATGTGGCGGCGGAATTTGCGCTGGTGAAGAGCCGCGGCTTCCGCGTCAAGGCCATGGTCGAGCAGAACCGCTTCGGCGCGCATCTGCTGCAGACCATGATGGGAAACATCGAAGCCTATCTCGCCTGCTGTCAGCTCGGCATCACCATGGCCTCGCTCGGTCTCGGCTGGATCGGTGAGCCGACCGTGTCCGCGCTGCTGAGCCCCGTGCTCAGCCCGCTGGGATTGTCGGAGGCGACGCTGCACTTCGTCTCGTTCGTGGCGGGTTTTCTGGTCTTCTCCTCGCTGCACATCATCATCGGCGAGCAGGTGCCGAAAACGCTTGCGATCAGGGAGCCGATGCCGGTCTCGCAGTGGATCGCGTATCCGCTGCATTTCTCCTACCTGGTGTTCTATCCGCTGAGCTGGTGTCTCAACACGGCATCTGGCGCGATCCTGCGCCTGATGGGCGTCCAGGAGTTCTCGCAGCACGAGATCCTGACCGATTCCGAGATCGAAGGGCTGGTCGAGGAATCGGCCGTACACGGCAAGATCGAGAGCGGCGAGGCCGAGTACATTCACAACGTCTTCCGCCTCGGCGAGCTGACGGTGTCCGACGTGATGGTTCACCGCACCGCCATGGTGATGATCAATGCCGATTTGCCGCCGGAGGAGCTGGTGCGGGAGGTGCTGGCGACCGAATATACCCGCATCCCGCTGTGGCGCGACAAGTCGGAGAACATCATCGGCATCCTGCACGCCAAGGATCTGTTGCGGGCCATCCGCGTCGCGGAGGGCGATACCTCGCGCATCGACGTCACCACCATCATGCTGCCGCCCTGGTTCGTGCCGGAGATGCGACCGATCTCCCAGCAGCTCAAGGCCTTCCGCCGCCGCAAGACCCATTTCGCGCTGGTCGTCGACGAGTATGGCGAGGTCGAAGGTCTCGTGACGCTGGAAGACATCCTGGAGGAAATCGTCGGCGACATCTCCGACGAGCACGACGTGGTCGTCGCCGGCGTGCGCCGTCAGCCCGATGGCTCCGTCGTGGTCGACGGATCGGTGCCGATCCGCGATCTCAACCGCGCGCTCGACTGGCATCTGCCCGACGAAGAGGCAACCACGGTCGCGGGCCTCGTCATTCACGAGGCGCGCTCGATCCCCGCCCGCGGCCAAAGCTTCACCTTCCACGGTTTCCGCTTCCGCGTCCTCCGCCGCGAACGCAACCGCATCACCGCGCTCCGTATTTCACCGGTGCCACGCGACGCAGAACTGGACGAGGTGAAAAAGCCGAGAAGGGCCGGGACGTCGTTCTGACGCCTGACAGTGGTCAACCCTCCTCCGGCGCCTGCGCCATAATCGCGAGCGCGTGCACGCCGCCGGAGAGTTCCGCGGCCAGTGCCGCATTTATCAAGCGGTGGCGGTCGACCCGGCTCTTCCCTTTGAAGGCGGCAGCTACAATATAAACACGGAAGTGCGTCTCGCCGCCCGGCCGGTGGCCGGCATGGCCCTCATGCAAATGTGACTCGTCGACGACTTGCAGGCTTTCGGGTGTGAAAGCTTCCTGCAACTTGTTGCTGATAGTGTCGCGCATAGCCATGTTGTGC
>JAEYTQ010000747.1 GCA_023433965.1 Pseudomonadota bacterium
GGCTCTTCGCCGAGCAGCTTCAGGCGACCCGCCCGGCCGCGCGCCAGACGAGACACCTGCTCTCGATGCGCTCGACGATCACCGCGGTGACGTAGCCGATGACGCCGAGCATGATGACGCCGGCGAAGAGGTCTGCCGAACGAAACCTTCGCGCCGAATTGAGTATCCAGCTTCCGAGACCATCGAGCCCTGCCAGCATCTCGCATACGACCGAGAGCACCAGAGCCACCGTGACGCTGATGCGCATGCCGGCAAAAATATCGGGGCTCGCGGACGGCAGGCCGATCTTGAAGATGACGGCCATTCGCGAGAGCTGGAGGGAGTTCGCCACCTCGTACAGGCGAGGCTCGACCGCCGCAAATCCATGAACCGTGGACAGCAGCATCGGCCAGACGGCCCCGAAAGCGATCACCGACATGGCCATCGTCTTGGACAGACCGAACAGGCCGATCGCGACCGGAATGACGGCCGACACCGGCAAGGGGCGAAGAAATTCCAGCGTCGGCACGATGTAGCCTCGCAATCTTGGCGAGGAGCCGATCACCGCGCCCAGAGCGACGCCGACGAGTGATGCCAGCAGCCAGCCCCAGGCCATGTGTTCGAGCGTTCCGGCGACCTTGGCAAGCAGATCCCCCTCCCGCACACCACGCACCAGCGCGGCCCAGGCTCTGTCCGGCCCCGGCAGAAAGACCGGCGAGATCAAACGTGCGTTCGCGACCAATTGCCAGATCCAGACGAACATCGCCGCCACGCCAAAGCTCGCGACCCTCCAAAACCACGTCATGGCCGAAACGGAAAACGTCACCGCGCCGCCTCCAGCAGGGCTGCACGGCCGAAAAGCCGTCGTTGCAGGTAGATCATGCCGCTATTCAAGCCAAAGCCGATGATGCCGAGCCAGACGAGGTAAGCCAGCATGAGGTCCGGACGCAGCGCCTGTTGCGCCCCCATGATGCCAGCTCCCAATCCGAGGGGATTGATGGCGATCTCGACCGTCACGGCCACGATCAATGCGATACCCGTCGTCAATCTGAAGGCGACGAAGATGCGCGGGAGCGCCGCAGGAACGACGATCTTCAGCACACGTGCGGCGGGCGACAGGCGAAGCGCCCGCGCCACCTCCAGCAACCGTGGTTCCACGCCACGAACAGCCGCTCGGGTCAAAATCAGCGGCGACCACACCGAGGCGAACGCAACGATCGCGATTTCCAACCGGTAGCCGAATCCGAGCGCAATCGGCAGCAAGGCAACCGAGGGGATCGGCCGGATGGACTCGATCGTCACCTCCATCAACCGATCGAGAGCCGGAAGCAGCGCCAGGACAATTCCCAGGATCAAGCCGATCGCGACGCCGATGCTCAAGCCGGCCACCGTGCTGATCAGCGTATCGCGGGTGGCGACGAGCAGCGATCCATCCAGCAAGGCCCCCCAGAACGCCCGCGCGATCGCACTCGGTATCGCAAGCGAATTGCTGTAGGTGAGATCGGCCCAACGCCCACCTATTTCGGCTGCCGCAACCAGCGCCGCCGGCAGGATCAGTCCTTTCAACCACGACGGCTGCAAGTGCTACTTCTCCGTGGCGTTGATGAAGTCGAACAATTCGCGGCGGAGCCGCAGGAATTCGGGGTCTTCCCGGGTGCGGAGTTGATCGCGCGGCTTGGGAAGGTTGATCCTGATGTCGATCCCGATACGGCCCGGATGCGGGAGCAGTCCGACCACCCGGTCGCCGAGATAGATGGCTTCCTCGAGATCGTGCGTGACGAAAAGGACGGTGCTCCCGGTCGCGGCCACGATCGACAACACCTCGTCCTGCAAGGACTGACGCGTCATCGCATCCAGCGCGCCGAACGGCTCGTCCATCAGGAGCACGACGGGATCCTGGGCCAGGCAGCGCGCGATCTGCAGACGCTGCTGCATGCCGCCGGACATCTCGGTGGGGTATTTGTCCGTGTGCGCCCCCAAGCCGACCTTCTGAAGCAGTTCTGCGATTCGCGGTCCACGCGCGGCTCTTTGAACCCGAGCGGCCTCGAGTGCCAGCGAGACATTCCCTGCTGCCGTTCGCCATGGCAGCAGGGCCTTGCCGTAATCCTGGAACATGATGGCGATGTCCTGGCGAGGTCCCGCGATGGGACTTCCGCGGAAGGACACCTTGCCCTCCGTCGGCTTGTAGAGACCGGCGGCCAGCCGCAGGACAGTCGTCTTGCCGCAGCCCGAAGCCCCGATGACGCATACGAACTCGCCTTCGCGGACCTCCAAATCGAGCTTCTCGACGATGTTCTTGTGACCGAGGCGAAGCGAGACTTGCGAGAGCGCAATCATCGCCGAGGCCGCTTGCGTGAGCGGAGAACCGATGGATTGATGCATGTTCACGCCTCGGTCCTCCGCAGCATTACTTCAGCACGACCTTGTCGAGGTCGATCTTGCCCTGCAAGAGCTTAATCTTGGTCATGAACTCGACGTACCATGCCAGATCGCCCGGCTTCATGTCCGGCTTCTGAAAGGCCACCGGATTTTCGGTGAGAAGCTTGACGGACTGCCCGGTGAATTTCGACAGCGAAGCCGCGGCCTTGCCATGATCGGAATTCTGGATCTTTCCGCCCTCCACGATGGCCTCCCTGAACTTCCGCAGAAGCTCCGGATTCTTGTCCACCCAGTCGCGGGAAGCCGCGTAGAAGATGATGGGTTCGGAACGATTCAATTCCGCCACGTAGTTGGTTGCGATCTCGCCGACGCCGGCATCCTGCATCTGCTTGACGAACGGGCCGCCGGTGAGCGCCAGATCGATGGCGCCGGACTTCAGGGCATCGCTCTGGTTCGGGAGCGAGACTTCCACGAAGTTGACGCTCTTCGGATCGACGCCGTTATCGACCAGCCACCTGAGGAACATCACGTGGAGCCAGGCGCCAAATCCGGGAGCTCCGACCTTCTTGCCGACATAGTCCTTCGGCGAACTGATCGCGACGCCCTTTCGCGCCACGGCGACCGCGGCGATCTTCAGCGTGGTCGGATGCATGATCGAGGCGCCGGACACGCCTACGATGTCGAGGCCTCCATCCACGGCCTGGAGGAACAGCGGCGCCGTCACCCCGCCGAATTGGATGGAGTTCGACAGCAGTGCAGCCGGATGTCCGAGTTGATCGCGATCTTGACCATCGACGCGTCGACGCCGAGCCGCTTGAAAATTCCCTCGTCGACGGCGATCGTCGCCGAACCGCAATCGGTGACCGCCGTGCAGCCGATCGCGATCTTTTGTTGAGCCTCGGCCGACGTCGCGGCCAGTAGCGTGCCGATCGCAGCAAGTACCAGTTTCAGCTTCATTCCAATCCCCTCTTGTTCGTTCCTGCCTGATTTGGATTTTTTGATCGTTACGTTGCTTGCGGTTCAGACGAACCAACTCGGCTTTTCGCCCCCGCCGGCGGCGAGCGAAACGGCCGCAGTACGCGAGCCAACTCCAGCGCCCTCGCGTTGGAAGTTCGTGCAGTAAGCGAATGACAAGTTCCGCTCACGATCACACCACGCCAGCGCTCCGCCGGAACCGGCATGTCCGAACGCCCCGGGGGTCGAGCCCATCGGATTGCTCTCGGGATCGTTGTGCATGAAGCCGTATCCCATGCGCATTCGTTGACCGGTCATCATGTTCTGGTGGTCCCAGGCGAGCTTCGACGCGCGCTCGACGGCTTCCGGAGACAGCAATCGGGTATCGTTCAGCGAGCCATTCCCTGCGAGGACGGCATAGATTCGCGCCACGGCGCGAGCGCTGCCATGTCCTCCGAAGGAAGGCATCTCCTGCTCGCGCATCTGGGGAAGATTCTGGAAGTAGCCCTTCGGAGCCGAGTGAAAGGCGCGGCCCAGAGGGGTCGACGGGTCCATCGCCACCTGGAAGAATCCGTTCCTGGGATTCGGATGCATGTCGCTGACCCGGGCGAGCTCATCCGGCTTCAGGCCGATCTGGTAGTCTGCGCCAAGCGGCGCCGACACCTCCTCGCGGAGAAACGTGCCGACTGTTTTTCCGGTGACGCGGCGGACGATCTCACCGAGCAGATAGCCGATATTGACCGAATTGTAGGCTCCATTGGTGCCCGGCTCCCACGCCGGCTCCTGCAGCTCCAGCGCCTTGATGTGAGCTTGCCAATCGAACCACGAGCCCGGTGGAGCGCTGTCGCTGAAGATGACTCCATCCGAGTGAGAGAGGACGTGACGTACCAGCACGCCCTGCTTGCCGGCCTGCGCAAATTCGGGCCAGTACGTTGCGACAGGCGCGTCGAATTCGACGAGGCCGCGGTCGATGAGCAGGTGCACGGACAGCGCACACATGCTCTTCGAGATCGAATTCATGATGACGATGGTGTCTTCATCCCAGGGCGTCGTCCGTTCGAGATCCTTGTGACCGCCCCACAGATCGACCACCTTCTTTCCGTGCTGATAGACACAGACGGCGGCCCCGACCTCGCCACGCGTCCGGAAGTTCTCCTCGAACGCGACACGCACGTCGCTGAATTCGGGGCTGCAAACGCCCTCGACCCTGATCTCACTGGCCATACCGTATCCCCGCCACTCAATTCAGACGCTTTTGCTCGGACGTTTGGCTGTACCAATCGAACGGCTTGTCTTCGGTCGAGACCATCACCGACTTCGTGTCGAAATGGGTCTCGAAGCTTTCGAGACCGCATTCACGGCCGATACCGCTGTCGTCGACCCCGCCCCACGGGGAAGCCGGATCCAGACGGTGATGGTCGTTGATCCACACGATGCCTGCCTTCACGCGCGCAGCGACGCGATGGGCGCGGTGAACGTCCCGCGTGCGGATGGCGGCCGCGAGCCCGTACGGACTGTCGTTGGCGATCGCGAGCGCCTCGTCTTCCGAATCGAAGGGAATGACGACCGTGAACGGGCCGAACACCTCTTCCCGCGCAATCCTCATTTGAGGAGTAACGTCGGCAAACACCGTCGGCTCGATGAAGAAGCCCTCCTCGCAACCCGTCACGATCCGCCGCTTGCCGCCGGCGACCAGGCGAGCCTTCTCATCCAGCCCGATCTTGACGAACGACATCACGCGATCGAGCTGGCGCTGCGAGATCACCGGCCCGAGCTGGGTCTGCCCATCGGTCGGGTTCCCGATGCGAATGGCGGATGCCTTTGCGGCCAACCTCTCGACGAACTCGTCGTAGATCTTCCGATGAACGATGTGGCGCGCAGCGCATACGCATGTCTGACCTGCCCCGATGAACGCGCCGAACGCCGCGTAGTTCACCGCTTGGGTGACGTCGTAGTCGTCGAACACCATCACAGGCGTTTTTCCGCCGAGCTCGAGCGTCTGGTGCGCGAACACCCGGGCCGCGGCCGAGCCGGCGATCCGCCCGGCTTCCGTCCCCCCGGTCAGGACCAGCTTGTTGATGTCGGGATTCTCCGCCAGGTACCGTCCCGCGTCGGGGCCGCGTCCATTCACGACATTGAAGACGCCGTTCGGCAGTCCGGCATCGCTCATCAGCCTGGCGAGCCGCAGCGTCGTGAGCGGTGTGTATTCCGACGGCTTGACGACCGTAGTGCAGCCCGAAGCGAGAACGGGTGCCAGGGATTTGCAGAGGATCATCAGGGGATGATTGAATGGCGTGCAGTTGGCGACAACTCCGATCGGCGTGCGCCGCGTGTAATTCAGGTAACTCCCCTCCACCGGAATGACCGCATCGCGCCGGCTCGAAGCCAGCCCGGCGAAATAGCGGAAGAAATCCGGCAGCCGCGCGAGTTGCGCACGGGTTTCATTGACCGGCCGGCCGTTGTTCTGCGTCTCCAGGACGTAGAGCTCGGGGAGCGCCGCCTCGAAGGCGTCCGCAATGCGCAAGATCATCTTCACGCGTTCGCGCAGGGACAGGCCACCCCATGCGCTACCCTCGAAGGCCGCGCGCGCACTCCTCACCGCGGCATCGACATCTTCGGCGGTGCTGTCGGGAATCGAGGCGATGACGGCGCCCGTGGCCGGATTCCGCACATCCAGGCGAGCGGCGCCTTTCGGCTCGATCTCGCGCCCGTCGACGAAATTCCCCCTGACGGCAACCTCGCTCATTGCAGACCCGTTCATCTTTCTTGCCTTCGTTGCTTCAGGAAATCACCGAGTGCCGGGACAGGTTCGCCACGACACGTTTCTGTGCGTTGATGACATGGGCCCGCAGCAAGGTCGCCGCCCGCCGCCCTTCGCGAGCCTGAAGAGCGTCGATGATCTCGACATGTTCGGCGACCAGGCGGGTCGTGTCGCGCCCTCGCCCGGAATCGATGCTGACGCGCACCAGCCGGTCCGCCTGCGACACCAGCGCGGCCGCTTCCTCCCGCATGCGACGGTTGGGCGAGCACATGGCGACCGCGACGTGGAATGCGCAATTGTACTTGATGAACTCCGACGCGTCCGCGTCGAACGTCCGATACCGATCCAGCGCCTTGAGATCCTCGTCTCGAGCGTATTGGGCAGCGTCGGCCACACAGGCGGATTCGAGGACCTCGCGAAACCGGAAGATATCGCGGGCATCGGCAAGGGAGACCGGATTCACCCGATAGCCCTGTCGCGGGTGAACGGTGACGAGACGCTCCCGTTCGAGACGGAGCAGCGCCTCCCTCACCGGCTGCTTGCTCACCTCGAAGCGAGCGGCGAGGTCCTGCTCCCTCAAGTCCTCACCCGGCGCGACGCGGCATCCGATGATCTCTTCGCGCAGGCGCAAATAGACTTCGTCGCGGAGAAGTCTGGGACTTTCTGGCATTTCAG
>JAEYTQ010000038.1 GCA_023433965.1 Pseudomonadota bacterium
TGCGGGATCAGCGGAATGTCCGCGGGCGGCATCGGATAGTCGCGCAGCTTGTTGGCGCGGACCCAGGCAAGGTTCTGGCCCTCCCGCGGGGCTACCATCCCTTCCCAGCGCCGGCAAATATAGAGCGGCATCAGAAGGTGGAAGGTCTCGTAGCCGTAGCTGGCGAAGGTCAGCGGCGCCAGGCACGGCTCGGCGACGGTGATGCCGAGCTCCTCATGGAGTTCGCGGATCAGGCTCTGCTCCGGCCGTTCGCCGGGTTCCAGCTTGCCGCCGGGAAATTCCCAGAGGCCCGCCAGCGCCTTGCCCTCGGGGCGCTGCGCGATCAGGACGCGCTTGTCGGCGTCGACCAGCGCGCAAGCCACCACCACTGTCAGTCTGAGATCGGCCATGCCTGATATGTCGCCCGCTGAAGATCGACCGCAACCGTTCGTTAACCCCGTTGCGTCCGCGTTTCCGAGGTTCCCATAAGTCATATTTAATCGACGGTTCCTAGAGTGGAACGCTCAAAACCACTCGGGGCCCGAGGCATGCGCGCTGCGTTTTCCACCATCATTCGCCAGTTCGCCTACGACAAGGGCGGCAACATCGCGGTGATTTTCGCGCTTTCCTGCGTTCCCTTGATCAGCGCGGTCGGCTGCGCGATCGACTATTCGCGCGCGACACAGACCCGGTCCAAGCTTCAGGCCGCGGCCGATGCCGCCAGTGTCGGCTCCATCGCAAAGGCCTCGCCGGCTTTCAAGGCCGCCGGCACCATGACCGGGGACGGCACGATTTCCGTCGGCGTCACCGATGCCCAGAACATCTTCAATGCCAACCGCGCCAATCTGACCGGCTATTCGCTCACCGGCCTCACGTCGACCGTGGTCAAGTCCGGCTCGACCGTCACCTCGACCGTCACGTTCAACGCCCAGATCAACACCATGTTTCTCGGCCTGATCGGCAAGTCCGCCCTGACCATGAACGGCACGTCGAAGGCGACGGCCAGCATGCCGCTCTATATCGACTTCCATCTGCTGCTGGACAACTCCCCGTCGATGGGCGTCGGGGCGACCCCGACCGACGTGGACAAGATGGTCAAGAACACATCGGACAAGTGCGCTTTCGCCTGCCACGATCTGAAGGACAAGAACAACTATTACGACCTTGCCAAGAAGCTTGGCGTGACCACCCGGATCGACGTGCTTCGCACCGCCACGCAGTCGCTGATGGACACGGCGAGCGCCACCCAGACCTATTCGAACCAGTTCAGGATGGCGATCTATGATTTCGGCGGCTCCGCGAGCACGCTTGGCCTGCGCAGTCTGTTTTCGCTGTCGGCCTCGCTCTCCAGCGCCAAGACGGCGGCCGGCAACATCGACCTGATGACGGTGAACGGCCAGAATGAGAACAACGATCAGGACACCCCATTCACCGCGGTGTTTCCTGCGATCGACAAGCAGATCAGTTCGCCCGGCCCGGGCACGTCGGCGAGCCCTCTCAAATATCTGTTCTTCGTGTCCGACGGTGTCGCCGACGAAAACAACACCGGATGCCTGAAGCCGCGCTCGGGCACCACGCGTTGCCAGTCCCCGATCAATCCGGCGCTCTGCAAGTCGATGAAGGATCGGGGCGTCAAGATCGCGGTGCTGTACACGACCTATCTCGCACTGCCGACCAACGACTGGTACATGAAGTGGATCGCCCCGTTCAACGCCGGCCCCTACGGTCCGTCGCCGAACAGCCAGATTGCCCAGAACATGGAGAGCTGCGCTTCGCCCGGGCTGTATTTCGAGGTCAGCCCGACCCAGGGCATCGCGGATGCCATGAACGCGCTGTTCAAGAAGGCGGTCGCGGACGCGCGGCTCGCGAGTTGATTGGTTTTGACGTCATTACGGGTTCGCGCTTTGCGCGCCCCGGAATGACAAGTGCTATGCCTACGACCTGTAATCCCCGTTGATCGCGACATATTCCTTGGTGAGGTCGCAGGTCATGACGCGGTCGCGGCCCTTGCCGAGGCCGAGCGAGACCAAAATCGCGATCTCCGGCGCCTTCATCGCTTCCGAGACCTGCGCTTCGTCATAGTCCGGATCGCGCGCGCCGCGCTTGGCGACGCGGATGCCGTTGAACGAGATCGAGAGCTTGTCGCGGTCGGCGGGCTCGCCGGCCTTGCCGACCGCCATCACCACGCGGCCCCAATTGGCGTCTTCGCCCGCGATCGCGGTCTTCACCAGCGGCGAGTTGGCGATCGACATCGCAATTCTGCGCGCCGAGGCCTTGGTCTTGGCACCCTCCACGGTGATCTCCACCAGCTTGCGGGCGCCTTCGCCGTCGCGCGCCACCTGCTCGGCCAGATTGGCCAGCACCTGGTTGAAGGCTTTGACGAACGCTTTCAGGCGCGGATCGCTGGCGCGGCTGATCTTCGGCGCGCCGTGCTCGGCGGCCGCGCCGGTGGCGAACGCCAGCAGCGTGTCGGAGGTCGAGGTGTCGCCGTCGATCGTCACGGCGTTGAAGGTGTCCTCGACGCCGCTCTTGAGCAGCGACTGCAAGGCCGCCGGTGTGATCGGCGCGTCGGTGAAGATGAAGGACAACATGGTCGCCATGTCGGGCGCGATCATGCCGGCGCCCTTGGCCATGCCGTTGATGGTGACCTTGGCCTTGCCGAGCCTGACCGTCGCGGTCGCGATCTTCGGGAAGGTGTCGGTGGTCATGATCGCCTTGGCTGCGGCGAGATAGTCGCCGGCTTCGGCGGTCTCGGCGAGGCGGCCGAGAACGCCGTCGAACTTGGTCGCGTCCAGCGGCTCGCCGATCACACCGGTCGAAGCCAGGAAGATCTCACCCTCGCTGCAGCCCACCGCCTTGGCCGCGATCTTCGCGGTCAGCGCGGTGGAGGCGCGGCCGGTCTTGCCGGTGAAGGCATTGGCATTGCCGGAATTGACCACGAGCGCGCGTGCCTTGCCGCTCTTTAGCCTAGCGCGGCACCATTCCACCGGCGCGGACGGGCATTTCGACCGGGTGAAGACGCCGGCGACCGCCGTGCCCTTGTCCATCACCGCCAGCAGCACGTCGGTGCGGTTCTTGTAGCGGATGCCGGCTTCGGCCGTCGCAAGACGGACGCCCGCGATCACGGGCATATCAGGGACGGTTTTCGGGGCGAGGGGAGAGACGGAGGAGGACATCGCGGGCGCCTTGGTGGGTCTGGACATGCAGATGGCCGGGGAATCCCCGGCCATTGCGACGTTAAATACTATCGGCGTCCGCGAAGTGACAGCGAATTCTTATTTCTTCGCCGGCGGGGCCATCTTGCTATCGGACGGCTTGGCCGCGTCGGCCGGCTTGGCGTCCGCCGCCGGCTGGTTCAGCCGCTCGACCTTGGCCTCGGTGCGCAGCTTGGCGACATACTCGGCCTGGGCCTTGCGGGTCACGTACTGCTCGATCTGGGCCTTGACCTGCTCGAAATCCGGCGCCTTGCGGTTGCGCTTCTCCTCGACCTTGATGACGTGCCAGCCGAACTGCGACTTCACGGGGTCGGAGATCTTGCCGGGCTCCAGCGAGAAGGCGACCGCCGAGAATTCCGGCACCATCTGCTCCTTCGTGAAGAAGCCGAGGTCGCCGCCATCGGCCGAGCCGGGATCCTTGGACTTCTTCTTGGCGAGCTCGGCGAAATCGGCGCCCTTGTCGAGCTCGGCCTTCACCGCCTTGGCTTCGTCCTCGGTCTCGACCAGGATGTGGCGGGCGCGCACCTCCTGCTCGCCGGTGATCTGCTTGGCGGCCTCCTCATAGACCTTCTGCATGGCGTCCGGCGTGGTCGCGGCCTTGCCCTCGCTCGCGAGCAGGCTGTCCATCAGAAGCCGGTTGCGGGCGAATGCGAGGCGCTTCTTGAACTCCTCGCTGTCGGCGATCTTCTTGTCTTCGGCAGCCTTGCTGACGATTTTCATGTCGATCAGGAAGGACAGGACGTTCTCGTCCTTGGTCGCCGGGTCCATCTGGGCGAGGCTCGGCCCGAGTTCCTCCTCGGCCATGGTGACGTCGCTCTTCTTGATTTCCGCACCATTGACCTTCGCCAGCACCGGATCGTCGGCGGCCCGGAGCGGGCCCGCGAACGCCAGGGACAGCGCCAGAGCGAGGCTCCCAGCCAGGGCGGACGCATGGCGGAAGCGCTGGCCGGTGGTTACCGGGAACGAGGTGGTCATGGAAAATCCTTATGTTGAAGCAGGGGGCTGCTCGAAGCGGGGCGGACACTCGCCCAATTCAGGGGGGCTTGGCAACGCGAAAAGTCTGTCAAAATGATGAATTAGCCGCAATGCGGCCGCCGTTGACAAGGCCCTGACCGGGCCATATCTCTGGCCGGTCGCGACCATGGCGATGGCGTTTATTTTGCTGCGTTTTTGGCCGTTGAACCCAGACTAGCCCAATTCCCACCCATATGGCGGACGACCCCCACAGTCCGGGGCCTGACGCCGCGAAGCGTCACGGTGAGTTGATGGGCAGGCGGGCGACAACTTCTTGGGCCCAACGCGGTTAAATCGCGAACACAGGAACTAGGCATGATCGGCGCGCTCGCCCGCAAGTTTTTCGGCTCCGCCAACGACCGGCGGGTGAAGGGATATCAGTCCCGCGTCAACGCGATCAACGCGCTGGAGCCGGAGATCTCGAAACTCTCCGACGAGGCGCTCAAGGCCCGCACCGCGGAATTCAAGCAGCAGCTCGCGAACGGCAAGACGCTCGACGACCTCTTGGTGCCCGCCTTCGCCACCGTGCGCGAGGCTGCCAAGCGCACGCTCGGCCAGCGCCATTTCGACGTGCAGCTGATCGGCGGCATGGTGCTGCACGAGGGCGACATCGCCGAGATGAAGACCGGCGAAGGCAAGACGCTGGTCGCGACGCTGGCGGTCTATCTCAACGCGCTCGCCGGCAAGGGCGTCCACGTCGTCACCGTGAACGACTATCTCGCCCGCCGCGACTCCGGCTGGATGGGTCAGATCTACGGCTTCCTCGGCATGACCACCGGCGTGATCGTCCACGGCCTCGACGACGCCGAGCGCAAGGCGGCCTATGCCTGCGACATCACCTACGGCACCAACAACGAATACGGCTTCGACTATCTGCGCGACAACATGAAGTACCGGCTCGAGGACATGGTCCAGCGGCCGCACTTCTTCGCCATCGTCGACGAGGTCGACTCCATCCTGATCGACGAAGCGCGCACGCCGCTGATCATCTCCGGCCCGCTCGACGACCGCTCCGATTTCTACAACACCATCGACGGCTTCCTGCCCAAGCTCGACAAGGCCGATTACGAGGTCGACGAGAAGCAGCGCACGGTGACGCTGACCGAAGGCGGCATGGAGAAGATCGAGACGCTGCTGCGCGATGCCGGCCAGCTCAAGGGCGAGTCGCTCTACGACGTCGAGAACGTCTCCGTCGTGCATCACATCAACCAGGCGCTGCGCGCCCACACGCTGTTCACCCGCGACAAGGACTACATCGTCCGCGCCAACGAGGTCGTCATCATCGACGAGTTCACGGGACGCATGATGCCGGGCCGCCGCTATTCGGAAGGCCTGCACCAGGCGCTGGAAGCCAAGGAGCACGTCCAGGTCCAGCCCGAGAACCAGACGCTGGCCTCGATCACCTTCCAGAACTACTTCCGCATGTACGAGAAGCTGGCCGGCATGACCGGCACGGCCGCGACCGAAGCGGACGAATTGTTCGACATCTACAAGCTCGAGGTCCTGGAGATCCCGACCAATCTGTCGATCGCGCGCCTCGACGAGGACGACGAGGTCTACCGCACGCAGCAGGAAAAATACCGCGCGATCCTCGCCGAGATCGAGCGCGCCAATGCGCGCTTGCAGCCGGTGCTGGTCGGCACGGCCTCGATCGAGAAGTCGGAAGTGCTGGCCGAATTCCTCAAGAAGAACGGCTACAAGCAGATCGATTTCGGCAAGGAGAATGCGCTCGACAAGCTCTATGCCGCGGCGCGCGCCGGCAAGCCGGCCAAGCTGTTCGCGGTGCTGAACGCGCGCTTCCACGAGCAGGAAGCCTATATCGTCGCGGAGGCCGGCGTGCCCGGCGCGATCACGATCGCGACCAACATGGCCGGCCGCGGCACCGACATCAAGCTCGGCGGTTCGCTGGAGATGCGCATCCAGCAGGAAACCGCGGGCATCGAGGACGAAGCGGAGAAGGCAAGCAAGATCGAGCAGATCAAGGCCGACATCGCCCACTTCCGCGACATCGTGCTGAAGGCCGAGGAGACCGTCGAGATCGAGCCTGCGAAGGGAAGCAAGCCCGCCAAGACCGTGAAGAAGCCGGGCGGCCTCTACATCATCGGCTCCGA
>JAEYTQ010000128.1 GCA_023433965.1 Pseudomonadota bacterium
GAGTTGCCACAGGCCCGGCTCCATTTCGACCGCTGCGGCATGGGAAACAGGAATCACAACAAACAAGATGCTCGCGACAACGAGCATGAAGCCTTTGTGCACGACACGGCTCCCTCCAAAGGCGCGACCATCGCCGCGCCAGCCGAACGCATTTGTGCGGCCAAGCTCGCGAGCTGGCGTTGCGTTAGATCAAATGGATATGCGGCGCCGCTGAATTGGACCGCGTCGGCTAGGCGACGAGAAGTATAAGTGCGTGCCCTACCCGGCGCGCGCGACGTTGATCGCGAGCTTGCCGTAGCGGTCGGTGAAGGCCTCGGTGTCGATCTCCTCGAGCTCGATCTCGCCGCCCATCACGCCGCGTTTCCATTCGGCCTGTGCCTGATCGTTCTGGAACTCCGGCATCACCTCACGGCCGAACAGTTCGAGCGATTCGCAGATGTGCTCGTGACTGTTCTTGCCGGCCTGGTTGAGCAGGATGACCTGGTCGATATGCGAAGACTGGAAGCGCTTCAGCTTCTTCCGGATCGTCTCGGGCGAGCCGATCAGGCCGCCGCGCAAGGCCGCCTCCTGGGCCTCCGGATTGTCGCGCTTCCACTTGTTGTACTCGTCCCACATGTTGACGGTGTAGGGCGCGGGCCGCTGGCGGTTCTGCGCGGCGCCGTAGAAGCGCAGCGCGAACTGGAAGAAGGTGGCACCGTCGGCCCGCGCACGCGCCTCCTCGTCGGTCTTGGCGCACATGAAGAACGAGACCAGCGCCATGTTCGGATTGATCTCGTAATCGGCCAGCTTGTGCAGCCGCTTGGTCATCGCGTTGTAATAGGCGTGGACCCAGGCGTGCGCGGCGTCGGCGCTGACGAACTGGAAGCCGAGCGCACCGAAGCCGTGGCGGCCGGCGCGTTCGATGGTCGGCAGCTGCGAGCACGCCATCCACAGCGGCGGATGCGGCTTCTGCACCGGCTTCGGCACGACATTGCGCAAGGGGATGTCGAAATACTTGCCGTGATGCTCGCTCCCGGCGTCCCTGAACATCGGGAAGATCGCAGCGACCGCCTCCTCGAAGACCTCCTTCTTGGTCTCCATGTCACGGCCGAACGGCTCCAGCTCGGTGATGGAGGCGCTCTCGCCCATGCCGAACTCGCAGCGTCCGTTGCTGAGCAGATCCAGCACCGCGACACGCTCGGCGACCCGCGCCGGATGATTGGTGGTGAGCTGAAGGATGCCGTGGCCGAGCCTGATCCTCTGCGTGCGCTGGCTTGCAGCCGCCAAGAAGGATTCCGGCGAGGGCGAATGCGAATATTCTTCGAGGAAATGATGCTCGACTACCCAGGCGTGATCGTAGCCGAGCTTATCGGCGAGCTCCATCTGAGAGAGCGCGTTCTGATAGAGCCTGAGCTCGTCACCCGCCACCCACGGCCGTGGCAGCTGCAGCTCGTAGAAGATGCCGAACTTCATGGCGTCGTTCTCCCGCATTCTTTTTGTTAACCGCATCTTAATGCGGGAGATGGCGCTGTCTACGGCGCGCTCATTCCGCCGCGCGGGAGGATTTTTCCGGGGCTGCCGACCCTCACACCTCGGGCACGGAAGTAGCGCGCTGCGACATCCGGCCAGGCGGCCGATTGATCCAAATCAACGCGTTGTTAGCCCGCAGGCCTCTAAGGTAGGCCAAGGCGACGGCCCGGATGCCGTCTCGATTCCCCCCATCATTTCAAGAGACCGAACATGTCGGCCCCCGACGATGCGACGACGCGCGTGCGCCGTAGGCGCATGGAGATCTTCGCCTTCCTGTTCCTGACCGCAATCGTGATGCCCGTGCTCGCGGTCGGAACGGTCGGCACTTACGGCCTCGGCGTCTGGATCTACCAGATGTTTGCCGGCCCTCCCGGCCCGCCGCCCTCCCCGCATTGATCCGCAACCAGCGAAAGACAGGCATCATGGCTCACGCCACACTCAACCGCCGCGCCTTGATCACGGGCCGGGTGCTCAGCGCCGACCGCGTCATCGCGCCGCCGGGCGCCGAGATCGCCAGCATCCTGGTGCAGGCGCGTCCCGAACGTCTGGCCGAGCTCGAAGCCGAGATCACCGCGCTGCCCGGCTGCGAGATCCACGGCCGCGACCCCCGAGGCAAGCTCGTCGTCGTGACCGAAGCGCCCGATGCCGGCAGCCTCGGCACGCTGCTCAACACCATCCAGTCGCTGCCGAACGTCTATTCCGCAGCGCTCGTCTTCCACGCCATCGAAACCGCCTGAGTCAGGAAGAGCCATCATGACATCGCCCAAGCTCGACCGCCGCCAGATGCTCAAGCTCGAGGCTGCCGCCATCGCCGCAGCTGCCGCCGGCATGCCCGCTCCGGCGCTGGCCGCCAATCTGGTCAGCGAGCGCAACAACAGCGAAATGAAATGGGACAAGGCCGCCTGCCGCTTCTGCGGCACCGGCTGCTCGGTGATGGTCGCGACCAAGGACAACCGCGTCGTCGCCACCCATGGCGACATCAAGGCCGAGGTCAATCGCGGCCTGAATTGCGTCAAGGGCTACTTTCTCTCCAAGATCATGTACGGCCACGACCGCCTGACCCAGCCGATGCTGCGCAAGACGGGCGGCAAGTACGACAAGAACGGCGAGTTCACCCCCGTCTCCTGGACCGAAGCCTTCGACATCATGGAGCTGAAGTGGAAGGAGGCGATCAAGAAGCGCGGGCCGAACGGCGTCGCCATGTTCGGCTCGGGCCAGTGGACGATCTGGGAAGGCTATGCCGCCTCGAAGCTGTTCAAGGCCGGCTTCCGCACCAACAACATCGATCCCAATGCGCGCCACTGCATGGCCTCAGCCGTGGCCGGCATGATGCGCACGTTCGGCATCGACGAGCCCCCCGGCTGCTATGACGACATCGAGGCTACCGACGCCTTCGTGCTGTGGGGCTCCAACATGGCGGAGATGCACCCCATCCTGTGGACGCGCCTGGCCGACCGCCGTCTCTCCGCACCGCACGTGCGCGTCGCCGTGCTCTCGACCTTCGAGCACCGCTCCTTCGACCTCGCCGACATCGGCATGGTGTTCAAGCCGCAGACCGACCTCTACATCCTCAACGCCATCGCCAACCACATCATCAAGACCGGCCGGGTCAACAAGGACTTCGTCGCCAGGCATACCGTGTTCAAGCGCGGCCAGACCGACATCGGCTATGGCCTGCGGCCCGAGCATCCGCTGCAGAAGAAGGCGACGGGCGCGGCCAAGCCCAACGACGCCACCGACATGAGCTATGACGAGTTCGTCAAGTTCGTGTCGGAGTACACGCTGGAAAAGGCCGCCGAAATGTCGGGCGTGCCGCTCAATCGCCTGGAAGCGCTCGCCGAGCTCTACGCCGATCCCAAGACCAAGGTGGTCTCGTTCTGGACCATGGGCTTCAACCAGCACACCCGCGGCGTCTGGTGCAACAACCTCGTCTACAACATCCATCTCCTGACCGGGAAGATATCCGCGCCCGGCAACAGCCCGTTCTCGCTGACCGGCCAGCCCTCGGCTTGCGGCACCGCGCGCGAGGTCGGCACCTTCTCGCACCGCCTGCCCGCCGACATGGTCGTGACCAACAAGGCGCATCGCGACCACGCCGAGCACATCTGGCAGCTGCCCGAAGGCACCATCCCCGACAAGAACGGCGCGCACGCCGTGCTGCAAAGCCGGATGTTGAAGGACGGCCTCATCAACGCCTATTGGGTGCAGGTCAACAACAATTTGCAGGCCGGCCCCAACATCAACGAAGAGACCTATCCGGGCTTCCGCAACCCCGACAATTTCATCGTGGTCTCGGATGCCTATCCGTCGGTGACCGCGCTCGCGGCCGACCTGATCCTGCCCACCGCGATGTGGGTGGAGAAAGAAGGCGCCTATGGCAATGCCGAGCGGCGCACCCAATTCTGGCACCAGCTCGTCTCCGCGCCGGGCGAGTCGAAGTCGGATCTCTGGCAGCTGATGGAGTTCTCCAAGCGCTTCAAGATCGAGGAAGTGTGGCCGGAGGAGCTGATCGCCAAGAAGCCGGAATATCGCGGCAAGACTCTGTTCGACGTGCTCTACAAGAATGGCCAGGTCGACAAATTCCCCGTGAGCGACATCGAGCCCGGCTACGCCAACGACGAATCCAAGGCGTTCGGTTTCTACGTCCACAAGGGCCTGTTCGAGGAATATGCCCAGTTCGGCCGCGGTCATGGCCATGACCTCGCGCCGTTCGACACCTATCACCGGGAGCGCGGCCTGCGCTGGCCCGTCGTCAACGGGCAGGAAACGAAGTGGCGCTTCCGCGAGGGCAGCGATCCCTACGTCAAGCAGGGCACAGACGTGCAGTTCTACGGCCATGCCGACGGCAAGGCCCGCATCTTCGCGCTGCCCTACGAGCCGCCGGCGGAATCGCCCGACAACGAATATCCCTACT
>JAEYTQ010000134.1 GCA_023433965.1 Pseudomonadota bacterium
CTCACCGACCTCATCAACAACGCCGCCGGCAATTTCATCTCGCGCACCGAGGAGCTATCGCCACGCGGCTTCGATGCGGTCGCCAACATCGTCATGCACGGCACGTTCTACGTCACCCATGCGGTCGGCAAACGCTGGATCGCGGACAAGCAACCCGGCAACGTCGTCTCGATCACGGTGACCTGGGTGCGCAACGGCTCGCCCTACGTGGTGCCGTCGGCGATGAGCAAGTCGGCGATCCACGCCATGACGATGTCGCTTGCGACCGAATGGGGCCGCTACGGTATCCGCCTCAATACCATTGCGCCGGGCGAGATCCCGACCGAAGGCATGAGCAAGCGCATCAAGCCCGGCGACGAGGCCGGCGCGCGCACCAAAGCGTTGAACCCGATGGGCCGCGTCGGCTCCATGGAGGAGTTGCAGAACCTCGCGGTGTTCCTGATCTCCGGCGGCTGCGACTGGATTAACGGCGAGACCATCGCCATGGACGGCGCGCAGGCGCTGGCGATGGGCGGCAATTTCTACCAGCTCCGCGACTGGAGCGACGACGACTGGAAGACCGCGCGCGAGAGCATCATGGCGCAGAACGAGAAGGACCGCGCGAAGCGGGGGTAAAGGCGCGCTGCGAGAGCGCGGTGGTATGAGGGACGAGCACTCCCTCCCCACTCTCAGCTGTCGTCTCGCAAAACTCCTCCCTGCGGCTATGGGTCCCGGATCTGCGCGCGGCTCGAGGCACGCTTGTCCGGGACGACAGCCGGGCCCCATCTTGTCATCCCACGCGGATGACGCCACACTCCCCGGCATAAAAACAAGACGCCACGGGAGAAACATGTCCACACAGAAACTGGCGAACCTCGCCGAGATGGTGCGCGAGCGGGCCAAGAGCCGCGGCGACGCCATCGCCTACGAATTCGAGGGCCGCCTCACCAGCTTTGCCGAATTCGACGTCAAGACCAACAAGGTCGCCAATGCCCTGCTTGCGATGGGCGTGAAGAAAGGCGATCGCATCGCCTATCTCGGCAAGAACAGCGACCACTATTTCGAGCTGCTGATGGGCGCCATGAAGGCCGGAATCGTGATGGCGCCTGTGAACTGGCGGCTGGCGGGACCCGAGGTCGCCTTCATCGTTTCGGACTGCAAGGCGCCGGTGCTGTTCGTGGGACCGGAATTCATCACGCTCGTCCGTCAGATCGGGGACCAGATTCCTTGTGTGCGCACCATCGTCACCACCGAGGGCGGCGCGCCGGAGTGGCAAGACTTCACCCCTTGGCGCGATGCGCAGAGTGGCGATGACCCGAACGCAGCGATCGACAGCCGCGACATCGCGATCCAGCTCTACACGTCGGGCACGACAGGCAAGCCGAAGGGCGCGATGCTGAGCCACGCGAACTTCCTCAATCTGGTGCAATCGGGCAATGCGGAGGACAAGCCGGAGTGGAACCGGTGGTCGACCGACGACGTGTCGCTGGTGGCGATGCCGATCTTCCACATCGGCGGCTCCGGCTGGGGCGTGATGGGGCTCTATCACGGTGCTCGCGGTGTGATCGCACGCGAGTTCGACCCGACCAAGGTGCTCGACTTCTTCGAGCAGTCCGGCATCACGAAACTGTTCATGGTGCCGGCGGCAATGCAGTTCGTGGTGCGGCAGCCACGTGCCAGGACCGTCGATTTCTCCAGGCTGAAATACATGCTGTACGGCGCCTCGCCGATTCCCGCGGCCCTGCTCAAGGAATGCATCGAGGTGTTCAAATGCGGCTTCGTGCAGATGTACGGCATGACCGAAACGACGGGGACCATCGTCGCGCTGCCGCCCGAAGATCACGTCGAAGGGCTGGAGCGGATGCGGTCGGCCGGCAAGGCGCTGCCGGGCGTGGAGATCGCGATCCTCGACGTGGACGGCAAGCCGCTGCCGCCGCGGCAGGTCGGCGAGATCGCAACGCGCTCCGGCTCCAACATGGCGGGCTACTGGAACCTGCCCGAGGCGACCGCATCGACGCTGCGCAAAGACGGCTGGCTGCGCACCGGCGATGCCGGCTACATGGACGAGGACGGCTACCTCTACATCCATGATCGCATCAAGGACATGATCATCTCCGGCGGCGAGAATATCTATCCAGCCGAGGTCGAGAGCGCGCTGTGCGATCATCCTGACGTCGCGGAAGCTGCGGTGATCGGCGTGCCCGACGACAAATGGGGCGAGGCGGAGAAGGCCGTCGTGGTGATGAAGCCGGGCAAGCAGGCGACTGCCACCGACATCATCAACTTCACCCGGACGCGCATTGCCGGCTACAAGACGCCGAAGAGCGTGGAGTTCTTGCCGGCACTGCCGCGCAATCCATCAGGCAAGATCCTGCGGCGGCAGTTGCGCGAGCCGTATTGGGCCGGGAAGGATCGAAGGGTGAATTAGGACGCGGTGCCGTAGGGTGGGCCAAGGCGCGAAGCGCCGTGCCCACCATCTCGTTCCGTATTCAAAGGAAGGTGGGCACGCTTGCGCTTTGACCACCCCACGAGAGCGGTGCAAGCCTCTAGTGCTTCCCCGGGCCCATATAGCCGAACAGGAACCCCGCCACCTTCCGCATCTGGATCTCCTCGCTGCCCTCGGTGATGCGGTAGCGGCGGTGGTGGCGGTAGATGTGCTCGAACGGCTTGTGGCGTGAGTAGCCCATGCCGCCATGGACCTG
>JAEYTQ010000208.1 GCA_023433965.1 Pseudomonadota bacterium
TTGCATCAGGCCATGAAAAACCCGGCCTGAACGATAGGTTCGGCCGGGATCGGAAGCGTCCCCGGCCTGTTTAGCGAGTTTTTTAACGTGGCTGCAAGCCGGCCGGCTCAAATGACCACGGAACGGGGAAAAGCTACCGTCTTGGGCGGTTTTCGTCAAGTCGCGGCCCGGATCGGTCCAATTCGCCTGCCTCGCATCGGCCGGAAAGGACGTCGTTTCTCTTTGCTTTCGCCGCCCCGACTGCCTAATCAGGACGTTCCCCATCGTAACGATCGACCGCCAGACATGTCCCAACGTCCACCCGCGCCACCATCGCTCCAGGAACTGCGCAAGGAAATCGATGCGATCGACGAGAGCATGCATCGCCTGCTGATGCAGCGCGGCGACATCATCGACCGCCTGATCCAGGTGAAGCAGACCCAGGAGGTCGGCTCGGCGTTCCGGCCGGCGCGCGAAGCGTCCATGATGCGCGAGATCGTGCGGCGCCATCGCGGCATCCTGCCGCTCGACACGGTCGAGAGCATCTGGCGCGTCATCATCTCGACCTTCACCTATGTGCAGGCGCCGTTCTCCGTGCATGCCGACGTCTCGGTGAGCGAGCCGGCGATGCGCGATTCCGCGCGATTCCATTTCGGCTTCACTGTGCCTTACGTCGCGCATTTCAGCGCGCAGGCCGCGGTCGAGGCGGTGGCGAAATCCAAAGGCGACCTTGCGCTGGTCTCGGCCACCTCGAGCCGCACGCCATGGTGGCTGGAGCTGGAAGCGGACGGCGCGCCAAAAATCATCGCGCGGATGCCCTTCGTCGAGCGTGCCGACCATCCGGCCGCATTGCCGGTGTTCGCGATCTCGCGCGTCGCCGACAGCGCTTTGGTGACGGAGGTCGAGACCTTCAGCGTCCGCGTCTCCGGCTGGAATGCCGAGGTCGCGCGCGCGCTGTCGCCGCTGGCCGAAATCGTGGCGGTGCCCGATACCGCCTTCGACGGCGCGGCGCTGCTGGTCTCGGTCACGAGCACGACCAGCATCGACAAAATCAGGGCTGCCCTGATCGAGGCGGGGGCCTCGGTGCGCTCCGTGGCCCTCGTCGGCAGCCACGCAACGCGCTATACGGTGCCCCCGACCGGGGCGAAATCGTAACTCGCGCGCCGCCCCGCAATTTTCGGAGTTCAAGATGTCCCGCCCCGTGCCGAATCCCGGCATTCTCGATATTGCGCCCTACACGCCCGGCAAGAGCCCGGTGCCGGAGCCGGGCCGCAAAGTATTCAAGCTCTCGGCCAACGAGACGCCGTTCGGGCCCTCGCCCAAGGCGATCGAGGCGTTCAAGCGCGTGGCGGATCACCTGGAGGACTATCCGGAAGGCACCTCGCGGGTGCTGCGCGAGGCGATCGGCCGTTCCTTCGGCCTCGATCCCAACCGCATCATCTGCGGCGCCGGCTCGGACGAGATCCTCAATTTGCTCGCGCACACCTATCTCGGCCAGGGCGACGAGGCGATCTCCACCACGCACGGCTTCCTGGTTTACCCGATCGCGACCATGGCCGTCGGCGCCAAGAACGTCATCGCGCAGGAGAAGAACCTGACCTGCGACGTCGATGCCATCCTGGGCGCCGTCACGCCGAAGACGAAGCTGGTCTGGCTGGCCAACCCCAACAACCCGACCGGGACCTACATCCCCTTCGACGAGGTCAAGCGGCTGCGCGCCGGCCTGCCGTCGCACGTGCTGCTGGTGCTCGATGCCGCCTATTGCGACTATGTCTCGCGCAACGATTACGAGATGGGAATCGAGCTCGTCGCCACCACCGAGAACACGGTGGTGACGCACACCTTCTCCAAGATCCACGGCCTTGCTGCGCTGCGCATCGGCTGGATGTTCGGCCCCGAGCACATCATCGACGCGGTCAACCGCATCCGCGGCCCCTTCAACGTGTCGACGCCGGCGATGTATGCTGCGGTCGCCGCGATCGAGGACACCGCGCATCAGGCCATGTCGAAGCAGTTCACCGAGACCTGGCGCAACTGGCTCACCGAAGAGATCGGCAAGCTCGGATTGAAAGTGACGCCGAGCGTCGCCAATTTCGTGCTGATCCACTTCCCGACCGGGAAGGGCAGGACCGCGGACGAGGCCGACGCCTTCCTCACCAGGCGCGGCCTCGTGCTGCGCGGCTTGAAGAACTACGGCCTGCCGCACGCGCTGCGCATGACCATCGGCACCGAGGAGGCCAACCGCCTCGTGGTCGACGGCTTGCGCGACTTCATGGGCGGCAAATGAATGCTGATCCGCACTTCCAGCGCGTCGCGCTGATCGGCTTCGGCCTGATCGGCGGCTCGATCGCGCGCGCTGCGAAGCTCCAGGGGCTGGCGGGCGAGATCGTTACCACCGCCCGCTCGGAGAAGACACGCGCCCGCGTCGCCGAGCTCGACATCGTCGACGAGGTCGTGGCAACCAATGCCGAAGCGGTTAAGGACGCCGATCTCGTCATCCTCTGCATTCCCGTCGGCGCCTGCGGACCCGTGGCAGAGGAGATCGCCGCGCATCTGAAGCCGGGCGCGATCGTGTCCGACGTCGGCTCGGTCAAGGGCGCGGTGGTCCGGGACATGGCGCCGCATCTGCCCAAGTCGGTTCATTTCGTGCCGGCGCATCCGGTCGCGGGCACCGAGCATTCGGGCCCGGATTCGGGCTTCGCCGAGCTCTTCATCAATCGCTGGTGCATCCTGACCCCGCCTGATGGCACCGATGCAGCGGCCACGGAACATCTGCGCGCGTTCTGGGCGGCGATGGGCGCCAAGGTCGAGGTGATGACGCCGGATCATCATGATCTCGTGCTCGCGATCACCAGCCATCTGCCGCATCTGATCGCCTACACCATCGTCGGCACCGCCGACGAGCTGGCACAGGTGACGGAATCCGAGGTGATCAAGTTCTCCGCCGGCGGCTTTAGCGATTTCACCCGCATCGCCGCCTCCGACCCGACGATGTGGCGCGACGTCTTCCTCGCCAACAGGGAGGCCGTGCTGGAGATGCTCGGCACCTTCACCGAGGATCTCGCCAAGCTCACCCGCGCCATCCGCCGCGGCGACGGCGAGGCCCTGTTCGACCACTTCACCCGCACCCGCGCCATCCGCCGCGGCATCGTCGAGATCGGCCAGGATTCGGCGGCGCCCGATTTCGGCCGCCAGCATGGCGCGCTGAAGAAGCCGTAGCGGCGCCTCCTCATCGTCCGTCATTCCGGGGCGATGCGCAGCGTCGAATCCGGAATCCCGAGATTGTAGCGCGAGATTCCGGGTTCACGCTTCGCGTGCCCTGGAAGGACGACAAAGGTCGTCAATACAGCGGCGGGATCTGGCCGACCTTGACCGGGCCGAGCAGCACGGCAC
>JAEYTQ010000262.1 GCA_023433965.1 Pseudomonadota bacterium
CCGATGTGTTGTCCGAGGCGTGTCCGCAGCTCGAACCCATGGTGCTGTCCGGACCGAGCTTCGCCTCTGATGTTGCACACGGTCTGCCCACGGCAGTGACGCTCGCGGCACGTACGCTCGATTTGGCTAGACCGGTCGCGGAGGCACTGAACACGCCGACGTTCCGTCCTTACATCTCGGATGACCTGGTCGGCGTGCAGGTCGGCGGCGCTGTCAAAAACGTGCTGGCGATTGCGTGCGGCATCGTTACCGGACATGGCCTTGGTGAAAGTGCGCGTGCGGCCCTCATCGCGCGCGCCTTCGCTGAGCTGTCCAGGTTCGGGATTGCTTTGGGCGCGCGCCGGGAAACACTCGCCGGACTTTCCGGTCTTGGCGACCTTGTGTTGACTTGCTCCAGTCCGCAGTCGCGCAATTTTCGGCTTGGGCTGGCGCTCGGTGAAGGACGCACCACGGCAGAGGCCCGAGCGAGCGGGAGTGGGATCAGCGAAGGCGCCTTCACCGCGGCTGCCGTTATCCGCATTGCGGCACACAAAGGCATTGAGGCGCCCATCTCGACAGCTGTCTACGACATCCTCGACGGCCGGCTCTCGACGCGCGATGCGATTGACGGTCTGATGCAGAGACCGTTGAAACCCGAAGATTGACCGCTTCGACGTCGACACGCCTTCGTGCGCTCTTTGGCATTCCCTGCACACCCGGATGCGCTTAAGGTTCGCGCCGGAACACGCGAGGTCGAAACGAAGATGGCAAAATCTGAAAAGAGCAACCGCATCAATCGCTGGCTGTTCAAATCGGAACCGGATGCCTTTTCCTGGGAGACGCTGAAATCGCGCGGCGATCGCGGAGAAGCCTGGGACGGCGTGCGCAACTATCAAGCCCGCAACAACATGCGCGCGATGCAGGTCGGCGATCTCGGCTTCTTCTATCACTCGAATGAGGGCAAGGAGATCGTTGGCATCGTCGAGGTGATTGCGCGGGCCCATCCTGACCCGAAGGACACAACCGGGCAGTGGGAGTGCGTCGATGTGAAAGCCGTGTGCGATGTGCCCAAACCTGTCACGCTGGCTGAGGTGAAAGTCACGCCGGAGCTCGCGAAAATGTCTCTCGTGACGTCGATGCGCCTGTCGGTTCAGCCCGTCACCGGCGATGAATGGGAGCTGATCTGCAAGATGGGCGGGCTCGATCCCCGCAAACTCAAGGCGCGCGGGACCAAGAGCGCATGAAACTCGCCCCGATTGCCGGCCTGCCGCATCATGGATGACGCGGCCGCGAAGGAATTCATCCAGAACAATACCGCGTTGATTGCTCCGCCTCTGACGCCGGAAATCGTTCTGCATCTGGCGGCCGAGTCGCTCCCGATCTGGCAGAAGACCGAGGAGGAACTGGGCGAGCTTAACGTTCCGCCGCCTTACTGGGCCTTTGCCTGGGCGGGCGGGCAGGCGTTGGCCCGCTACCTTCTGGATCACCCGGAGTTGGTGCGAGGAAAACGCGTCCTTGATCTTGGCGCCGGGAGCGGCCTCGTCGCTGTCGCAGCTGTCCGCGCCGGAGCGGTGGAGGTCTCGGCATCCGACATCGATACTCTTGCGGTTGCTGCCATCCGTTTGAACGCCGCTGCGAATGGCGTGGTCCTTGAGGCGTCCTCTGAAGATCGTCTGGCCCACGCCTCGCCCGAGATCGACGTTATCCTGGTCGGCGATCTCTTCTATGAGCGGGAATTGGCCGAGCGCACCCTCTCCTATCTTGAGATGGCGGCAAAAGCCGGGGCGGACATCCTGGTCGGCGATCCGCGTCGAAGCTACTTCCCGACTGCGCGTTTCGCAGAAGTTGCCACCTATGCGGTCCCCGTCACCCGGGAACTGGAAGACAACGAGATCAAGCGCACGACGGTGTGGCGGCTGGTGTGATTTCGTTGCGCTGACGTGCACTAAGCCGCCCATCTCTGCCTCATCGCCTCTCCACGATAGCTGAGCGCTTCTGCGATATGGAGGCGCGCGACAGTGTCGGCGTCGTCGAGGTCGGCGAGTGTCCGCGCGACACGCAGCACACGATGAAAACCGCGCGCTGAGAGCTGCAGGGTTTCGGACGCTTGGCGCAACAGCGCTATACCATCATCGTTTGGGCGAGCGATATCTTCCAAAAGCCGTCCGGATGCTTCGGCATTGGTGCGCACGCCAACGGCCTTGCGATCCGCGAACCTCCTGCGCTGACGCTCACGAGCGGCCGTGACGCGAGCCCGAACCTCAGCACTCCCTTCCGTCGGCGCAGGCAGGACGAGATCAGCCGCAGTGACGGCTGGCACTTCGATCTGCAGGTCGATGCGGTCGAGCAATGGCCCTGAAATGCGGCTTTGATATTCAGTCGCACACCGTGGTCCACGCTTGCAGGCTTGACCCGGGCCACCGCCTCCGCAACGGCACGGGTTCATGGCGGCGATGAGCTGAATGCGCGACGGATAGGCAATGCGATGATTGGCGCGCGCGATCACCGTTTCTCCGGTTTCAAGCGGCTGGCGCAACGAGTCCAGAACCTGCGGTGAAAACTCGGGTAGCTCGTCGAGAAACAGCACACCGAGGTGGGCGAGTGAGACTTCGCCCGGTCGCGGACGTGTCCCGCCGCCGACAAGCGCCGCCATGCTGGCGGAGTGATGCGGCGCCCGGAACGGTCTCTCCGTCCGCAGACGGCCTCCCATCAGCTCTCCGGCCAGCGAGTGCACCATGCTGACTTCCAGCATCTCCTGTGCGTCAAGCGGCGGCAAAATGGATGAAAGGCGCGCGGCCAGCATCGATTTGCCGGAGCCTGGAGGACCAACCATCAGAAGATTGTGCCCTCCCGCAGCCGCGACCTCCAGCGCACGTCGTGCGGTTTCCTGCCCCTTGATGTCAGCCAGATCCGGCAGCGCCACATCGTCCTGGATGAGATTGGGCTCGGGACGGCGCAGCGTCTGTTGTCCGCGGAAATGATTGACCAGCGACAAAAGATGCGGCGCTGCGATGATGTCCATATCGGCCGCCGCCCAAGCTGCTTCCGGACCACTCGCCGCCGCGCAGATCAGACCTTTTTCCATGGAATTAGCGCCAATCGCTGCCGGCAGTGCGCCCGGCGTCGCGCGAATTTGACCGTCGAGCGCCAATTCCCCGATCGCGGCAAACCCCTCAATCGTATCAGGTGAGATGGCCTCCATCGCGACCATGAGCGCCAACGCGATGGGCAGGTCGAAGTGGCTCCCCTCCTTGGGCAAATCAGCAGGAGCCAGATTGACGGTGATGTGCGTCCAAGGCAGCCCCAGGCCGATGGCATGCAGCGCGTTGCGCACCCGCTCGCGAC
>JAEYTQ010000308.1 GCA_023433965.1 Pseudomonadota bacterium
AAGGAAGAGTTCGACCAGTTCATGGCACAGCACAAGACCCGTCCGACCCCGCCGCCGACCGACCAGCAGCAGGGCTGAGCCCTCTCAAAGCCTTCAGGCGCATGCCCCCAAGGTCCTGATGGCCCCGAGCCGCCCGCTTGCGCAAGCCGCAAGCCGCAAGCGGGCGGTTTGGTTTTGGGGAAGCGGGGGAGGCTCAGCGCACTGTGGCGAGCTGCGCGCGAAGCGAGGTCAGGAAGTATTCGTAGGCATGGTCGACGATCTCGTTGAGCGATCGCGTTCGCGCGAACATCGCCTTGGCCTCCGTGAGGAACTCCTCGCGTGTCGGGATCTTCGGCAGATGCAGATGCGTCAGCGCGTCGACACCTTCATGCGCGCGATTGAGCATGTCGTGCAGCGTCGGCAGCTGCAACTGCGCGAGATCGGCCCGGCGGCGCGCCGACGAGATCGCGTGCGCCAGGGTCTGCGCATCGAACCGTCCGGCGAGCTCGCGGGCCGCCCGCTGGATGACCCGCGCGCCGAGCGGCTGCTCGTTGCGCAGCACCTGTTCGGGCGGCGCCTTCATGTTCCAGACCACGCCGATCCACGACAGCATCGTCAGGATGTAATAGGTCACGTCGACTTCCCACCAGCGAAAGCCCTGTCGCACGCTGCTCTGGTAGGCGTGGTGATTGTTGTGCCAGCCTTCACCCAGCGTGAACAACGCCAGCAGCCAGTTGTTGCGGGAATCGTCGCCGGTCACGTAACGCTTGCGTCCGTGCACATGGGCGAGAGAGTTGATGCAGAAGGTCGCGTGATAGAGCAGCACCGTGCTCCAGAGAAAGCCGACGACGAGACCCGACCATCCTGCGACCAGGAAGCAGAGGCCTGCAAGGACGAACGCCGGCAGCAGCTCCAGCCGATGCAGCCACATCAGCTCGGGATAGGCGGCGAGATCGCCGACCTTCACGAGGTCGGTCGCGTCGTGCCGCCGGTAGAAGATCCAGCCGAGATGGCTGTAGAGGAAGCCGCGGTGACGCGGTGAATGCACGTCGTTCTCGGTGTCGGAATGCAGGTGATGGTGGCGATGCTTGGCCGCCCACCACAATACGCTCTTCTGGGCGCTGCTTTGCGCGAGGCAGGCGAGGATGAACTGAAATGCCCGGCTGGTCGCAAACGCCCGATGCGAGAAATAGCGATGGTAGCCGGCTCCGATCGCGAACATCCGCAAGCAATAGAGTGCGACGCAGAGCGCGACCGCCTGCCAGGTGACGCCCGACCAGATTGCCGCAAGGCAGCCGAGATGGACCAGCAGGAACGGCAGGGCGGATGGATACATGATGTCGTCGTGCTGGTCGTCGGCGGGGGCGTTGGGCGACATATTTGAGCGTGACCTCGGATAACGTGGATTCGGAATTGGATCCGGCAGCTTGACGGCCGGCAGGTACGAAAACCCGCGGATGGCGGATCGCCGCGGGCTTCGGGCCCAAAGGCTGGTCGCGGCTCTCTGGCAAGCAAGCTCGTTGCCGAACGGGGAGCATGGCGCACAGATTGGCCGCGCGTGTTGCCGACGCCAGTTGGCGGGCAGACGGCCTGCGTCCTATATTCGACGGCGAGAAGCAAGCGTCAAAACACCGCAGGCGGCAATGTGCGCGGAGACTGCGATCATGGCGAGCGACATCCTCTGGCAGGAGATACGCGGCGAGGCGCGGCGCGCAGCAGCGGCGGATCCCGTCTTCGGCATGGCTCTCGCCGATGCCATCCTTGCCCATGACGGTTTTCCCGCAGCCATGGCCGCTCTGATCGGTCGTCGGCTGGGCGGCAGCGGCGCCGATCGCGAGCGCTTCACGGCGTTTTCCCGCGATGCTTTTCGCGGCCAGCCAGATCTGGTCGAAGCGGCCGGCCGCGACCTGCGCGCCATCGTGCTCCGCGATCCCGCGGTCGCCGGACTATTGCCACCGCTGCTGTACTTCAAGGGCTACGTCGCGTTGCAGTCCTGGCGCGTCTCGAACTGGCTCTGGCGGCATGATCATCGCGACGCCGCGCTGCTGTTTCAGAACGAGGCCTCGAACCTGCTTCAGGTCAGCATTCATCCGGCGGCCAGCATCGGGTCCGCCGTCTATCTCGACCACGCCACCGGCATCGTGATCGGCGCCAACGTCGTCATCGGCGACGAGGTCACCATGCTCCAGAACGTCAGCATCGGCCGCCGCAGCGAGCAGCCGGCGCGCGCGCCGAGGATCGGGCGCGGCGTGTTCATCGGCTCCGGGGCAACCATCCTCGGCGACATCGCCATCGGCGATTTCGCCAAAATCGGCGCCGATACGGTCGTGACGTCGAACGTTCCCGCCGGCTGCACCGCGGTCGGCAATCCCGCGCGGCTCACCAACTGCCCCGAGCCGGCCTCGGCCGCGTGAGGCACGGGTCACTCCATCAGGCGGCGCGCCGGTGGCGCTCGCCGCCATGGTCCGGGCTGACCGGCTCCGAGCTGGTCTGGCCCGGCGCATCCAGTACCGCGACGTGATGGCGGTAGACCATCTGCCAGCCCTTCCATCCCGTGAACAGGAGGATGCCGACCACGATCAGGGACAGCGCCACGCCCCACGGCGTGATCGCACCTTCCGCACCTTGCGCGTACCGCAGGTAGAAATTGACCAGCGCCAGCACGACCGCCGCAAGATTGCCGACCATGTGATACCAGGCATCGTTGAGGCGGCGGATGCGGGGCTCGCCGAAGAAGTCCGCAAAGCCGGCCGTGGCGGCGACCAGCGCCATGACGATACCGGCGCCGATCAGCCACATCGCGGCGCGCGCCCAAAAGGCGTCGCCGGTTCCAATGAAGGCGAGATCGGCGATCGGCGCGCCGACCAGGCACGCGACCGGGAACGGGATGAGCATGGGGTGAAGCGGGTGATCGCCGACCGCGGCGGTCGTCTTGGGGTTGATGGACATGACAAGGCCTCGCTGAAAGTGATTTTCCGGACAATTTTTGGCGGAAGAGCAGGTTCCTACCCTCGCACAGCGTGCGGAATTCCGATGTCCCGGACGCAGCGCGGCCTCCCTTCGAAGATGCGACGCCGAGCCCGCGCACGGGACACGAGCAGGCTGCCCCCCAGCCATCTCGCT
>JAEYTQ010000352.1 GCA_023433965.1 Pseudomonadota bacterium
CCGACCGACAGGAACACCGGCGCGGGAAGGCAGAGATCGATGACGCGCGGATGGAACAGTCCTGTATCCACGCCCCGCGGCCACAGCACGACATTGTCGAAACCGCGCTCGGTCAATTCGCGCGCGAGCGCCGGCGTTGCCGCCATCACGGCGCGGCTGGGGCTGTGGAAACGATGCAGCGCCCGCCAGATCAGCGAGCCCGGCACGGGCACGCGGGCGCGGACATATTCGGGGAAGCGGGTGTGGAAGCTGCTCGTGAACGGCAGCTGGCGCTGGCGGCAATAGCGGCGGACCATCAGACCGATCGGCCCTTCCGTCGCGATGTGGATGCTGTCGGGGCTTGCTTCCTCGATCAGCTTCGCGATGCGCGCCGGACGCGGCATGGCGAGCCGCACGTCGCGATAGCTCGGCATCGCAAAGGTGCGGAACGATTGCGGCGTCAGGAACGTGAATTCGACGCCGAGTTCCTCGGCGGCGTCAGCCAGCTTGGTCAGCGTCCGAACCACACCATTGACTTGCGGGTGCCAGGCGTCGGTCGCGACCAGGATGCGCATCAGGCGGCCCTCATCACGCAGCCCTCGCCGCCACCTGCGGCACCGCTGCCGGTTTCTGCAAATGATCCGCCCAGATGATGATCTCGAAACGACCGTCGTCGTGCTCGACCAGGGCCGTGCAACTCTCGACCCAGTCGCCGCAGTTCATGTAGCGGATGCCGGCCTCGTCGCGGATCACGGCGTAGTGGATGTGGCCGCAGATCACGCCGTCGGCGTCGTGCCGCCGCGCCTCGGCGGCGAGCGCCTGCTCGCACGCGCCGATATAGTTGACGGCGTTCTTGACCTTCTGCTTGGCCCATTGCGACAGCGACCAATAGGGCACGCCGAACAGGCGGCGGAAGAAGTTGACCAGGCGATTCATCTGGATCGCGAAGTCGTACGCCCTGTCACCGAGATGGGCGAGCCAGCGCGCGTTCTGCACCACGAGATCGAAGATGTCGCCGTGTATGACGAGGTAGCGCTTGCCGTCGATGCCGGTGTGGACCGTGTTCTCGACCACGTCGATGCCGCCGAAATGTGTGCCGTAATAGTTGCGCAGGAATTCGTCGTGGTTGCCGGGGATGTAGATGATCTTGGCGCCCTTGCGGGCCTTGCGCAGAAGCTTCTGGACCAGGTCGTTGTGCGATTGCGGCCAGTGCCAGCTCGATTTCAGCGCCCAGCCGTCGACGATGTCGCCGACGAGGTAGATGGTCTCGGCATCGTGATAACGCAGGAAGTCGAGCAGAAGATCGGCTTGAGAACCGCGGGCTCCGAGATGAACGTCGGAGATGAACAACGTGCGAAAGCGCCGCGCCTCGCTCTCGTCACTCACATCGTAACTTCCCATGCGCCAGCCTGTAACAATGTCCCGTGACAGGGGGATGACCGATCGAACCCTTGAGGCACCCTCAGATACGAATCAAACCTCGCCTCGCCCTCCCCGCGAATATCAGTCGCATGCGACAATCAGGCGACATGAGGCCGCAGCGGGCTCGCTCGCAGGCGACGTATCCCTTTTGAGCGGTGCCTGCGGTCATCCCCTAGTATGGGGCTGCGTTCGGGTTGCTCGCCTCAGTAGAACTTGTGGAAATGGTGGATCGGCCCGTGGCCGTGACCGATGCTGAAGCGGTCGGCGGCGCCGATCGCGGCGCTGATCCAGGCCTTGGCATTGCGCACGGCCGTTTCCAGGTCCTCGGCTTTGGCCAGCCCCGCCGCGACGGCCGAGGACAGCGAGCAGCCGGTGCCGTGGGTGTTGCGGGTGGCGATGCGCGGTGCGGTCAGCGCGATCGTGGTATCGGCGCCGACGAGATAGTCGATGCTCTCCGCCCCCTCGCCGTGCCCACCCTTGATCAGGACCGCACGGCAGCCCAGCGCCAGCAGTCGCCGTCCCTGGCTTTCGATCTCCGCCTCGCTCGCCGCGACCGGTTCGTCGAGCAGCGCCGCGGCCTCCGGCAGATTGGGCGTGATCACCGATGCCAGCGGGATCAGCCGGGTGCGCAGGGCATCGACGGCTTCGCTGGCGAGCAGGCGGTCGCCGGAGGTCGCCACCATGACGGGATCGAGCACGAGGTGGCGGGGCGCCCAGCGCGACAGCGCGGCCGCGATCGCATCGATGCTGGCGGCTTGGGCCACCATGCCGATCTTCACCGCGCCGATGTCGAGATCGGAGAACACGGCGTCGATCTGCGCGGTGACGAATTCGGCCGGCACCGCGTGAATGCCGGTGACGCCGCGGGTGTTCTGCGCCGTCAGCGCCGTGATCACCGAGGCGCCGTAGACGCCGAATTCGGCGAAGGTCTTGAGGTCCGCCTGGATGCCGGCACCGCCGCTCGAATCGGAGCCGGCGATGGTGAGTGCGACCGGGGTGGTCATGCGGCGATCTCTCGGGTTCTCGAGGCCATGGACCGTCCTAGCGCGCACCCCGATGGGCCGCAAGTTCGCTTGCTAAATCCGGCCGGTTTTGGCCTATTAGCCGGAATGCGCTTTCGGAGTGTCCGCGATGGTTCCTTTCTTCGTTCAGATCAAATGCAAGCTCGGCCAGTCCTATACGGTGGCCAATGCGCTTGCCGAAGCCGAGATCGCCTCCGAGATCTACTCCACGGCCGGCCAATACGACCTCCTGGTGAAGTTCTACGTCGACAAGGATACCGACATCGGCCATTTCGTGAACGAGAAGGTGCAGGTGCTGCCGGGCATTCAGGACACCCTCACCATCATCACCTTCAAGGCATTCGGCACGGGCTAGCAGGGGCTAGGAGCCCTGCTGGCGTTTCGGCCGAGCCGGCCCGTCCACAGGCGGCAGCGATTTCAGGTACTCCGCCATCGCTGCGAGATCCTCGTCCGACAATTGCGAGGTGTTCTTGATCACGCGCGTCATCGCACCGCCGACGCTGTCGCCGTCGGGCAATTCGCCGGTCTTCAGGAAATAGGCGATGTCCTTCGCGCTCCACTCGCCAAGGCGCTTCTGCGTGATGTTGGGCACCCATCCCTCCCCTTCCGGATTGGGCCCGCCGGCAAAGCGCTGGCTGGCGATGATGCCGCCGAGCGCATTGCGCGGGCTATGGCATTCGGCGCAATGGCCGAAGCCGTTGACGAGATAGGCGCCGCGATTCCATTGCGGCGACCTGCTGCCGTCGCTGGCGAAGGGCTTGCCGTCCATGAACAGGGATTTCCAGATCCCGACATTGCGCCGAATGTTGAAGGGAAAGCCGACGTCGTGGTCACGCACCCTGCCCGCCACGGCCGGCAGCGTCTTCAGATACGCAAACAGATCGAGCACGTCCTCGCGCCTCGCCTGCTGATAGGACGCATAGGGAAACGACGGAAAGTAATGCTGCCCGGACGGCGAAACGCCGGATATCACCGCGTTGACGAAATCGGCGTCCGTCCATTTGCCGATGCCGTCGTTCGGATCGGGCGAGATGTTGGGCGCGTAGAACGTGCCGAACGGCGACTTGATCGCAACACCGCCACCGAGCTTGAGGCGGTCGGGCTGATTGGGGACGGCATGGCAGGACGCGCAGCCGCCGGCGTTGAACATCGCCTCGCCATTGGCGAGATCGGGCGCGCGGGACGCGATGGCACTCACGCTTGCCACCACCGGCGCACTGAGCCACCAGTAGAGGCCGGCAGCGGCGACCGCGACGAGCAGCGCCACGACGATTGTTCGTTGCAACATGCGCACCCATTCATCCCTTGCGGCGAACTTACGACCGTTGTCGTCGCGGCTCCAGCCACGAGAAATTTAGCCCGCCCTGGCCGGAGACCGGAATAAACTGAAAAGCCGGCTGTTGGAAGTTCGGCAGTCCCTTCGGATTCAACAGGGAGAACGTCATGAACAAGTCAATCATTGCCGTGTTCGCGCTTGGAGCCGTTGCCCTTTCAGGGGCGGCGAACGCCGAAAAGCTGAAGGCAACGCTGGACGGCAAGGCCGAAGTGCCCCCGAGCGCCAGCAGCGCCACCGGAACGGCCGATCTGAACTACGACGCCGCCAGCAAGAAGCTGTCCTGGACGGTCACCTATTCCGGCCTCTCGGGCCCCGCCACTGCGGCGCATTTCCACGGGCCTGCCGAGCCCGGCAAGAACGCCGGCGTTGCCGTCCCGATCCCGAACGCAGCCTCGAGCCCGGTCAAGGGCGAAGCGACCCTCACGGACGCGCAGGCCGCCGATTTGCTTGGCGGCAAATACTATATCAACATCCACACCGCGGCGAACCCGGGTGGCGAGATCCGCGGTCAGGTGACGAAGTAACCGTCATAGCTGCTTCGTCATGGAAAGGCCGGGCGCGAAGGAGGGCGCGTCCGGCCTTTTCGGTTCCCGATGCCTTCAAGCCGCGTTCAACGCCTGCGTGAGGTCGGCGATCAGGTCCGACGGGTTCTCGATGCCGATCGACAGCCGGATCGTGCAATCGAGCACGCCGATTTTGCGGCGGATGTCGGCGGGCACGCCGGAATGCGTCATGGTTGCCGGCAGGCTCGCAAGCGACTCGGTGCCGCCGAGGCTCACCGCCAGCTTGAGGATCTGCAGCGCGTTGAGGAATTTGACCGCCGCGTCCTTGCCGCCGGTAATGTCGAAGGAGAAGGTGGATCCCGCCCCCAGGCATTGCCTCGCGAACACACGTCCGGCCGGCGAAGCCTCCTCGTGATGACCGAGATAGTGGACCTTCGCCACCTTCGGATGATCGCGCAGGAAGTCTGCCACCAGCCGCGCATTGTCGTTAGCCTTCTCCATGCGCAGGCTCAGCGTCTCGAGCGAGCGGTTGATCATCCAGCAGGAATGCGGATCGAGCTGGGTGCCGATGGCGCCGCGCAGCGCCTTGATGCCCTTCATGATCGCCTTCGAGCCGAGCGCGGCGCCCGCGATCAGGTCGGAGTGACCGCCGACATATTTCGTGAGCGAGTACAGCGACACATCGGCGCCATGCTCGATCGGCCGCTGAAACACCGGCCCCAGCAGCGTGTTGTCGCAGGCGATGATCGGCGTGTGGCCTTGCGCCTTGCCGATTGCGTCGGCCACACGCCGCATCATCGCGATGTCGACGAGCCCGTTGGTCGGATTGGCGGGCGTCTCGATCAGGATCATCGAGACCCGGCCCTTGGTCATGGCCTCATCCG
>JAEYTQ010000425.1 GCA_023433965.1 Pseudomonadota bacterium
CGGCGGCAAGCCGTTCGATCTCCAGATCGTGCATCACAACGCCAGCGCAAGCGCGCTGTTGAAGGTGGCGAACGACAGCCTGCTGTGGCGGCGGATCGGCGAGGGGACCACGTTGTTGGCGTTGCCCGAGATCATGAACTTTCTGCTCGAGGCCGTCGCGGGCGGCCGCGGCGAGCAATTCGAGGTCGAGCACGAGGGCCGCCATCTCCGCCTCAGCGCCACCGCCTTCGCCGACGTGGTCTCTCTGGCGATCTCCGACGTCACCGCCCTGAAGCGGCGCGATGCCTCGTTCCGCCTGCTGTTCGACAACAACCCGATGCCGATGTGGGTGTTCGATGCCGAGACCAAGCGGTTTCTCAGCGTCAACGATGCCGCGGTCCAGCATTATGGCTACAGCCGCGCCACCTTCCTGCGCATGAAGCTGCACGAGATCTGGCCCGAAGACGAGTGGGACAGCCACACCCAGGCACTGGAGCGCGTCGGCGACGCCTATCACTCGGCGCGTAACTGGCGGCATCTGCGCGCCGACGGCAGCGAGATCGAAGTGCTCACCTTCGGCCGCCGCGTCGCCTTCGACGACCGCGACGGCTACCTGGTTGCGGTCGTGGATATCACCGAGCGGCGCAAGGCCGAAGCCCGTATCGCCCATATGGCACATCATGACGGGCTCACCGATCTGCCGAACCGCGAATATTTCCAGGAGCGCCTGAAGCAGGCCCTGGACCAGGCCGCCGGAAAGCGCGTCGGCGTGCTCTACATCGACCTCGACCTGTTCAAGAACATCAACGATTCCTTCGGCCATCCCGTGGGCGACCGTCTGCTCAAGGAAGTCGCCGGACGCCTGACCACCGCGGTTCGAGGCGGCAATCTGGCGGCGCGGCTCGGCGGTGACGAGTTCGCCGTCATACTGGCCGCAGACATCTCGCCGAACGAGGCCAGCGCCTGCGCGTCCTTGCTGATCGACATGGTGAAGGCGCCTTACGAGATCGACGGGCAGGAGATGGTGATCGGGGCCAGCATCGGCATCGCGCTGTCGCCGGGCGACGGCACGACGCCGGAAGAGTTGATGCGCAATGCCGACATGGCGCTGTACCGGGCAAAGTCCGACGGTGGGGGTATGCACCATTTCTTCGAGCGTGAGATGGACTTGCAGGCACAAAAGCGCCGCGACATGGAGCTCGACCTGCGCCGCGCGTTCGCCAATGGCGAGTTCGAGCTGCATTATCAGCCGCTGGTGTCGATCGCCTCCGACCGCATCTCCGGGTTCGAGTCGCTGCTGCGCTGGCGTCATCCAGACAAGGGCATGATCTCGCCGGCGGAGTTCATCCCCGTTGCCGAGGACATCGGGCTCATCATCCAGCTCGGGGAGTGGGTGCTGCGCGAAGCCTGTGCCGAGGCCGCCAAATGGCCCGACGACCTCAAGGTCGCGGTCAATCTGTCGCCGGCGCAATTCCGCAGCCGCAACCTGGTTCAGGTCGTGATCTCGGCCCTGGCGCAGTCCGGCCTGTCACCGAAACGCCTCGAGCTGGAGATCACCGAGTCGATCTTCCTGGCCGAGACCGATGCCAATCTCGCCATTCTGCACCAGCTGCGCGAGCTCGGCGTCGGCATCTCCATGGACGATTTCGGCACCGGCTATTCCAGCCTGAGCTATCTGCGCAGCTTTCCCTTCGACAAGATCAAGATCGACCGCTCCTTCGTCAAGGATCTGGCGCAGCGGCCCGATTGCGGCGCGATCGTGCGTGCGATCTCCGGGCTCGGCCGCAGCCTCAACATCACCACGACCGCGGAAGGCGTCGAGACCAAGGATCAGCTCGACTGGCTGCGCGCGGAAGGCTGCAACGAGGTGCAGGGGTTCCTGTTCAGCGCGGCCCGGCCCGCCGCAGAGATCGCAAAGCTGCTCGCCGATTTCGGCCAGCGCACCTCACGGGCGGCGTAGCCCTTCCGGGTAGCAGTCGTAGACAAGCGCCTTGAACGCGGGCGTGATGCGGCCGCGCTCGTTCTGGGTCTGCTGCATCATGAGATAGACCATGTCGAGCTTCGGATCGACGCCGAAATAGGTGCCGCTGCCGCTGTCCCATTTCAGTTCGCCGAGCGAACCCGGCGGCGGCGGTTTGGCGTTGCCGGGATCGGCGCGCACGGCAAGGCCGTAGCCGTAGCCGAAGCCGTCGCCAGGGAAATAGAAATAGTCGCGTCCGACGCCGGAGCCCGGCCCGATGTGATCGGTCGTCATGGCCTTGAATGCGGCCGGGCTGAGGTAGCGCCTGCCTTCGAACTCGCCGCCGTTGAGCAGCATCTGCGAGAAGCGCTGATAGTCGGTGATGGTCGAAAGCAGGCCGCCGCCGCCAGACTGCCATTCGGGATGGTCCAGGCGGTCGCGCTCGCCGGCGAGCAGGATGAAGTCGTTCGGCAGCGGCCGGGCCATACGCCTCAGCTCGTCCTCCGTCGCGAGCACGAATTTGGTGCTGTTCATGCCAAGCGGATCGAAGAGGCGCGCTTTCAGGAACTCGTACAGCGTCTGGCCCGAGACGATCTCGATGACGCTGCCGAGCACGTCGGTGGAATGGCCGTACCGCCACAGCGTTCCGGGCTGACGCGCCAGCGGCAGTTCGGCGATGCGATCGGCGAACTGCCTGTTGTTGAAGGGACCCTTGAAAATGTTGGCCATCCTGTAGGCGTGCTCGACCCACTGGCTGCCGATGTAATCGTAACTGATGCCCGAAGTATGCCGCAGCAGATCCTCGATGTTGACGGGGCGGTCCGGTGGGTCGAGGTCCAGCTCGACCATGCCGTCGGGCAGGGTCACCTCGCGGCCCACCTTGGTCCCGGCGAACAACGGGACGTATTTCGACACGGGGTCGGTGAGCGCAAGCTTGCCGTCGTCGATCAGCATCATCGCGCCGAGGCACGTGATCGGCTTGGTCATGGAATGGATGGCGAAGATCGTGTCCGGCGTCATCGCAAGACCGGTCCTGGTGTCGCGCACGCCGAAACACTTCAGATAGACCGGCTTGCCGTGCTGCTGGACCAGGATCACTGCGCCCGGCAGCCTGCCGCTTCCCACCTCCTTATCGAAGAATGCCGTGATGCGTTCGAGCCCGTCGGGCGAGGGGGCCGGGATGTCGGCAGCACGGCCTCGCGTTATCGAGCTGGCGAGCATCGCTGCTCCGACAAGAAATTCACGCCGTCGCATCTGGGCTTCCTCCCTCGCCGGGATCAAAGCCGCACGACGCCCGGGGCGTCAACAAGCCTTCGATTAAAAACGCGTGACGATTTCGGAAAGGAACGGTCGCGGACGGTCGTCGCTCGGTTTGGTCGGCGTGCCGATATGGATGAAGCCCGCGAGCTTCTCGTCCGGCTTGAGGCCGAGCCCGTCGAGCACGTCGCGATCGAACGAGAACCAGCCGGTCAGCCAGCAGGCGCCGTAGCCGAGCGCGGTGGCAGCCGTGACGATGTTCATGGCGCTGGCGCCGGCCGACAATTCCTGCTCGAACGCCGGCACCTTCGGATGCGGCTTGGTGAAGCTGACGATGCCGATCACCAGCGGCGCGTCCATCAGGCGCTTGCGCTCGATCTCGACGTCGGCCGCGGGCGCGCCGGGATTCTTCCGGGCGAAGACCTTGGCAATCACCTCTCCGGCACGTGCGCGGGCATCGCCCTCGAAGACGATGAAGCGCCAGGGCGCCAGCTTGCCGTGATCGGGTACGCGCGCGCCGATCGTGAGGATGGTCTCGAGCTCGGCCGGAGAGGGGCCGGGCCCGGTCATCTCGCGCGGCTTGACCGAGCGGCGGGACTTCAGGAGTTCGATGGCGTCGGGCACTGCGATATCCTCTTCGAATGGTCAGCGGGCGTGCCATGCCGAAATAAGCATGCACGCCCGCCACCGGAAGCGAACTTAGATCGATTTCAGGGATCAGGCCAAGCCGCGCATCCGCTTCACGTCCGGTGGCGTCGCCTCGTCGACCAGGGCGGCGATCGCCTCGGCCGTCGTCATCACCTTCTGGCCGTCGCTGCCGAGCCGGCGGACCGAGACCGAATGTGTCTCGGCCTCCTTTTTGCCGACCACGAGCAGTGCCGGGATCTTGGCCAGCGAGTGCTCTCGGACCTTGTAGTTGATCTTTTCGTTGCGCAGGTCGATCTCGGCCCGAAGCCCGGCACGCCGCGCCTGCTCCAGCACCACCTTGGCGTATTCGTCGCCTTCCGAAGTGATGGTGGTGACCACCGCCTGCACCGGCGAGAGCCAGAGCGGGAAGTTGCCGGCATAATGCTCGATCAGGATGCCGATATAGCGCTCCATCGAGCCGCAGATCGCGCGGTGCACCATCACCGGCGGTTTCTTGCCGCCGTCATGGTCGATGTAGAACGCGCC
>JAEYTQ010000467.1 GCA_023433965.1 Pseudomonadota bacterium
CTTCGTTCGACCACCGACCTCGAGCTCGAATTCCATGGCCATGACGAGGTGAGTGCGATCCGCGCCATCGTGGAGGCCGACTTGCCGGCGACCGCGATCGGCTGGTGCCGCATGCGCACAACTGACGTCGATGCGGCGATCGAGGCTGGCGTGTCCATGGTGAACGTCTCGATCCCGGCCTCCGACGTGCAGATCGCCGCCAAGCTCGGCGGCGGACGGCCGGCGGCGCTCGAGCAGGTGAGACGGGTGGTCGGCTATGCCCGTGACAGAGGCCTCGACGTTGCGGTCGGCGGCGAGGATTCCTCGCGCGCCGACGTGGAGTTCCTGGCCGAGCTGATCGCGACCGCGAAGGCAGCGGGCGCGCGGCGCTTCCGCGTCGCCGATACCTTGAGCGTGCTCGATCCCGATGCATCTTTCGCATTGCTGGCAGCGCTTCGTTCGACCACCGACCTCGAGCTCGAATTCCACGGTCATGACGATCTGGGCCTGGCGACTGCCAACACGCTTGCCGCAATCAAGGCCGGCGCCACGCACGCCTCGGTCACCGTGATCGGCCTCGGCGAACGGGCGGGCAATGCTCCGCTGGAAGAGGTTGCCGTCGCGCTCAAGCAGCTCTACGGCCGCGAGACCGGCGTGGTACTGTCCGAGCTGGAACATGTTGCGTCCGTGGTCGCGGCCGCGGCTGCACGCGCCATTCCGCTCAACAAGGCGATCGTCGGCGAGCACGTCTTCACCCACGAATCCGGTATCCACGTCGACGGCCTGTTGAAGGACCAGCGCACCTATCAGGCGCTGGACCCGCGGCTGCTCGGCCGTTCCAACCGCATCGTGATCGGCAAGCATTCGGGGCTCGCGGCGATCACCGCATTGCTGGCCGAGCTCCAGCTGTCCGCCAGCGTGGACGAAGCAAAGTCGGTGCTCGCCCGCGTCCGCCAGCATGCCGTTGAGCACAAGGGCGCGGTTGCGCGCGAGACGGTGACGGCGATCTGGCGCGAGGTGCGCGAGCGCTCGCTTCTCAATTGCGCGTGAGGGTATCATGGCCTGTGCCGTCGACATTCCACTCGTCGAACCGTCTCCTCCCGGACCGGCAAAGCCGTCCTCGCTGAAGCTGATCCAAGAGGACATTGGCTGCGTGCGCCAGCGCGATCCCGCCGCGCGCGGCCAGATCGAGACAGTCCTGACCTATCCCGGCATACATGCCGTGATCTGGTACCGGATCGCGAATCGGCTGTGGACGTCGGGCTGGCGCTTTCCGGCCCGGCTTCTGTCCTGGTTCGGCCGCTTCGCCAGCAATGTCGACATCCATCCCGGCGCGCGCATCGGCCGGCGCTTCTTCATCGACCACGGCGCCTGCGTCGTCATCGGCGAGACCGCCGAGATCGGCGACGACGTCACGCTCTACCATGGCGTCACCCTGGGTGGCACGTCCTGGTGCCCAGGCAAGCGCCATCCGACGCTGGAGGACCGGGTCGTGGTCGGGGCGGGCGCGAAGATCCTGGGGCCGATCACGGTCGGTGCGGGCTCGCGTGTCGGCGCCAATTCGGTGGTGATCGACAGCACGCCGCCCGACGTCACCGTGGTCGGCATTCCCGCGCGGGTCGTACGCCCGCAACTCAGCCATCGCCGCGTCGTCGGGCGGATCGATCTCGACCATCATTTGATGCCGGATCCGGTTGGCGACGCCATTGCCGTATTGCTCGATCGCGTCGAGTTCCTGGAAGCGCGGCTGAGCCACATGCAGAGGCGTGCGAGGGATGCCGGCGCACCTGCACCGCAAAACCTGATGGAGACCGACAATGGCTGAGGGAGTCCTCGCGCAACTCAACAAGGCCTCGGCGGCCGAGGAGTTCTTCACGATGCTTGGCGTCGATTACGATCCGAAGGTCGTCAACGTCACGCGGCTGCACATTCTCCGGCGCATGGGCCAGTACCTTGCCGGGGAGGATTTTTCCGGCGTTGCGGACGAGGTCGTGGCGGAGCGGTGCAAGGCGGTACTGGAGCGGGCCTATGCGGACTTCGTTGCGTCCTCGCCGATCGACCAGCGCGTCTTCAAGGTCCTGAAGGACGCCGTCGCGCCGCAACCGAAGCAGACGCCGGCATTGGTGCAGATCGGTGTGCTGAAGTGAGCCCGCGCTCTGTCGCATTTGCGACGCGTGTCGCGGCGGAGTTGTCGGCTCCCGGCCTGAAGCGGATGCAAGCGATACCGCCCCTCTTCCAAGTCGCTGTGTCCGCACCCGAATTTCATCGTTCGCGCAGTTGGTACGACACTTGCTGTTCTTGCTCTGAACGAGGTTTCTGAAGACGAGTCCCGGAGGCGCATATGCATATCGTCGTCTGCATCAAGCAGGTCCCGGATTCCGCGCAGATTCGCGTGCATCCTGTGACCAATACCATCATGCGCCAGGGCGTTCCGACCATCATCAACCCCTATGATCTGTTCGCTCTGGAAGCGGCCCTCGAGCTGCGCGATCAGTTCGGCGGCGAGGTCACCGTGCTGACCATGGGACCGCCTTCCGCCGAGGACAGTCTTCGCAAGGCGCTGACCTTCGGGGCCGACCGCGCCGTGCTGCTGACCGACCGTTTCTTTGCCGGTGCCGACACGCTGGCTACCACCTATGCACTCGCCACCGCGATCCGCAAGATATCGACCGAATTCGGCGCGCCAGACATCGTCTTCACGGGCAAGCAGACCATCGACGGCGACACCGCCCAGGTCGGCCCCGGCATCGCCAAGCGGCTCGGCCTGTTGCAGCTCACCTATGTCGCCAGAATCAGCGCGCTGGACTTGCAGGCCCGCACCATCGACGCGGAGCGCCGTTCCGAGGGCGGCGTGCAGATCCTGCGCACTAGGCTGCCCTGCCTCGTCACCATGCTGGAGGCGACCAACCAGATCCGACGCGGCGCGATGGCCGACGCCTTGCGCGCCGCACGCGCGCCGATCGTGAAGTGGAGCGCGCAGGAGGCCGGAGTCGAGGACATCTCGAAATGCGGACTGCGTGGCTCGCCCACCATCGTCAAGCGGGTGTTCGCGCCGGCTGCGCGCAGCGAGAAGGCCGCGCTGATCGAGGTCGGCGAGCAGCCGGCGGAGGCGCTGATCGACGCCATCTTCAAGCGTCAGCCGGCGCTCGAGACCGAGCTCGCGGCGCTGGCGCGCGGCTATTGAAGCGAGGGGAGCAAGTACCATGGGCACCGCACCGAAAACCGCCGCACCCGCCGCAGGCCGCGCCGCGACCAAGAAGGAGCTGCCCGAGCACTTCAAGGCCTACAAGCACGTCTGGGT
>JAEYTQ010000509.1 GCA_023433965.1 Pseudomonadota bacterium
TACCTCTTCACGCGCATCCAGTGGCTTCGCCGCAAGGACCGCATTGCGGAGGCCGCTCAACTGCTGCTTTCGGCGAAGCTTCGGGCATCCGTTTCCGACCATGCCGACGTATGGTGGGTCGAGCGCCGCATCCTGGTGCGCCGATTGCTCGACGACGGCAAGGCGCAGATCGCCTACCGAATTGCCCGCGACGCCGCTGCTCCTTCCAGGGAGAGTCTCCGTGTCGACCAGACGTTCACGGCGGGGTGGATCGCGCTGCGATTTCTGAATGACCCCCATCTGGCCGCACGGCACTTCGCGCGTATCGCGAGGACGACGACCCATCCCACCTCGCTTGCTCGCGCGGCGTACTGGCTCGGACGTGCCGCAGAAGCGGCCGGTGATCGGGAGAAAGCGCGCGGCCACTATGCCTCCGCATCAAGACGCGTCGCGGCATATTACGGGCAGCTGGCAAGCGCCCGATTGGGACGTCGCGATGTTTCGTTGCCGCAACCGCCGAGCCTCGGTCCAGGAGAGCGCGCCAAGCTTTCCAGAAGCGATCTCGTACGCGCAGTCGAACTGCTGTACGCGACCGGCAACAGCGATCTGGTGATCCCGTTCGTCGCCGACCTTGGCCGCACCGCCGACGTCGGACTGCTGACGGTCATCGCCGAAGGTCTCGCCAAGAGGCGGGATGCGCGCGCGACCCTCGCGGTCGGCAAGGGTGCCCTGGCGCGCGGCTTTGCGCTGGACCGGTATGCGTTTCCCAATTTCGGCCTGCCCAACCACGCCTCCGTCGGCCCGAAGGCGGCTGCAAGTCTCGTCTACGCCGTTGCGCGGGCGGAAAGCGCTTTCGACAAGGGCGCGCAATCGCCGGCAAAAGCGTCGGGATTGATGCAGGTGACGCCCGCAACGGGCCAAACGATCGCGCGCCGGCTGGGTATCGCATTCGAGCCCGCGCGGCTGCGAAGCGATCCGGCCTACAACGTACAATTCGGATCCGCCGAGCTCGCGGACCTTCTCAAGACATATGATGGGAACCACGTCCTCGTTCTGGTCGGCTACAACGCAGGCCGTGGTCGCGTCAGGCAATGGATCGCACGCTACGGCGATCCCCGAGATCCGAGCGTGGACGTCGTCGACTGGGTCGAGCGCATCCCGTTCACCGAGACGCGCATTTACGTGCAGCGCGTGATGGAGAACCTTCAGGCCTATCGGTCACGCTTCGACGAACGCGCGACCCCAGGCATCGAGGCGGATATGCGGGGCGGTCCCTAGGAGGCGCTTCAGTTCGCTGGCGTCGTCACAGGCCTCCGGTCTTCGGGCCCTGGTTGAGACTCTTCCATTTTTCTGAGCTCGCGCTCCAAGGCGCGCTTGAACCTGAGCTCCTGACGCTCCACGAGCAAGTAAGCGCCCATGAACGTCATGGCGACGAAGATGGCAAGTGAGCTGCCGCTGGATGCTGTAAATCGCGCAATGAAGAGCCAAGCTGCCAGACCGGTGAGAGTCCCGACAAAAGAAGCAGGGAGCAGAGGCCGCCCCACCTCCTGCAGGGCGGCCTGCAAGGCTTTCATGCGGAAGTTGCGGTCGATCGGCTGAGAATACTGGCGCATTGACCACCTTCTGAGCTCAACGCTGCGACTCCAAACGGGCCTGCGGCCTGCCTTCGGCCGGCGAACATTTCACGCTCGATTCTGCCACATCGAGGAGGCCGGACAATCCGCGAATGTCTTTGCGAACGAGCGGATGTACGGTCGCGTACCAACTTCCAGAGGCGACTTCCCGGGTATGATGCGTCTCCGTTTCGTGCGGCAGCGTACCGATTAAATCGAAGTTCGCGCGTTCGGTCCGATTGCCCGGCTTGTGACGGGGCGGCTCTTGTGAGCAAATGGGATGCGGTCTAGACAACAAGAGACGCATGATCGCCGAGAGAGGGAGGCCGGCCTTCAACGAGGGCCGGCCAAACTGTTTTGGCCCGCTATGAAATGTCCCCGGGGCCTGAGCGGAGCCTAGATTGGCGTGAACCAACGCGGGGCCACGTCCATGAAGGCCAGCGTCTGCGACCACGACCCTGGCCACGATGAGGACGAATCGAATCAGCTCAGGGGCCGCTTGGCCTTGGTCGTTTGAGTCTTACCGCCGATCGGACTTCCAGATGATCGGCGGGCCGCGACTTCCAGCGCGGCGAGGCCGAGAGCGGAAAGCGCCGTGACGAAGACGAGTAGGAGCAGGCTGCCGTCCATTCAAGGCACCGTTGCTGATCTGCGCTCCTTCGGGGAGCTCAAGCCTGGATGTGCGGTACCGTCGTGGCTGGCACCATGTCGTCGTGGAGCAAGCCATTTCATACGCGGATAGCAGCAAGCAGGCGACGTATACGCAAGCGAGGGCCATCCCGGTGGTCCGGGCTGCGCGGGCGTCTGCTCGCGAACCTGCCTTTGCTCTAAGCCGAGGCAGCTGCTGATACTGCTCAAAGAGTTGCCGGCCGGCGCGTCCTCGAAAGAGTACGTTTCTCATATCAGCCTCCACGATCGACCGATCCGCCAAACGTGCGCTCACCAGAACGAGGGTCTAACTCCCCTGAGGGGACCTTTGGTCGGCCAGTGCACGACCGATACGGTAGTGGCCGGCAGCTCGTCGCACAGTCGGGAGATCAGTCGATGTCCGTCGGGATAATCCTGACATGCGCCGGACGTCCCTCGGGCGCGAGGTGGACAGGTGCTCAGACGGCGGTACCCGTACCTGCTTGGTTCAGCCAGCCAACCGCGACGCCGTAGCGAACGATGTCGGCACGCGTGAACAGCCCGAGCTTTTCCACGGCTCTTGCCTTGTAGGTTTCCACGGTCTTGATGCTGATGTTCAGCTGGCCGGCAATTTCCTTGTTGCTGAAGCCCTGGGCGATGAAGCGCAGGACCTCGCTCTCCCGTGGCGTGAGCTCACTGGCGGTCGTCTCGGCAGACGGATGAGCACCGGCAGAAGAAGGAAGTGCCTTCTCGGCGATTGCGGGATCCAGATACAAGCCTCCGCTGGCGATCGCCCTCACTGCCCGCTCGAGCTCATCTGCCGCGGAACGCTTGAGGAGATAGCCGCGGGCTCCCGCCTGAAGCATGGGCTGGACGTAGGCGTGGTCCTCGTGAACGGTCAATGCCAACAGGCGAACCTGAGGAAGCTGCGTTGCGACTGTGCGAGCGACTTCAAGGCCGCTGATGCCTGGAAGCGAAATGTCCAGGATGGCGATGTCCGGCGTGACCTGCCGAATGATATCGAGGGCCGTCTGTCCGTCCGTGGCTTCTCCCACGATCTCGATGTCGTCCACCGCCTGCAGCAGTGCTTTCATTCCAGCCAGAACGAGCGGATGATCGTCAGTTAACGTGATCCGGATCGGGCACATAGCCCATCTCCTCTGCTGGCACGGGAATTCTCATGAAGAGGGAAGTGCCGCGGCCCGGTTCGGACTCGATCGCCAATGATCCGCCCAGAATCGTAAGGCGCTCTTCGATGACCGACAGACCGAGCTTCGAGTGGCGGGCATCGCTGCGCGAGAACTCTTGAAGGTCGAATCCGCTTCCATCGTCTTCGACGACGATCCGCAGCTCTGCCGTGCGCCGGTCGACCACCACGCTGACGTTTCGCGCCTTTGCGTGCTTGACCACGTTGTTCACGGCCTCCTGGACCGCGCGGTAGGCCGCGATTTCGACGTCCTGGCCGAGCCGTTCCCTTCTGCCCAAGGGCTGGAAGTCGACGCTGATTCCGAACCGCCGCTGGATTTCGGCGCAGAAGGCTTCCAGCGCCTTGTAGAGCCCGAGATCATCGAGAGCAGTCGGCCGAAGATCGGAGGCGACTTGATGGATGTCGCGGCCAATTCCTCTGGCCAGCCCTTGGAGCCAGTTGAGCTTCTCCAGCCCGACCTTGCGCTTTTGGCTTGCGCCGAGAAATTGCTCCAGGTTCTTGAGTCCCAGCAGCAGCCCCGTGATCGTCTGGCCGATCTGATCGTGAAGCTCGCGCGCGATGCGACGGCGTTCATTTTCCTCTGCTTCCGAAAGGCGGCGGAGCAGTCGCTGCCGTTCGAGCTCGGCCCGTTTCGTTTCGTCGATATCCAGAATGACACCATAGACGACATCTGGGTTCTTCTGGTCGAGCCGGGACAGGCGCCCACTGGCACGTAACCACCGACTGTGTGGAGGAGCGGTTCGGAAATCGGCAATCGCGACGTTTCCTGAACGACATCCCATGAGCGAAGATTCAAACTGCTGCCGGTCGGCGGGCTCGATGCAGTTCAGCATCCGATCGATGGGCAAACTGGTGTCGCCGTCAGAGGAGCCGCCGATCTGCAACATTTCTCGGGCACGAGGCGACACGAGCGCTTCTCTGGTTGCGAAGTTCCAGCTGAAAACGCCGAGGTCTGCGGCATCGATCGTAAGCCTGCGCTGCTCTTCACTGGCGCTGAGCGCCAAAGCGGCCCGGGCCTCCTGCTCGCGCCTGCGAAGAGAAATGTCACGGATCGTACCAGGCCAAAGTCAGCGCCAGGACGAAGCTGAGCACTCCGCCCCCGGCGAGAAAGATCGCCGATCGTTGAACGGGACCATTGAGCTCTTGCGTCGGTATTCCGAAATGGACCGACCAGCCACTTGTGCCGGGTATGAGCTTGTAGATCGAATCGACCTGTTCGCCGCTAGGGG
>JAEYTQ010000525.1 GCA_023433965.1 Pseudomonadota bacterium
GTAGATGATGCGAAAGGTGGGGTTGAGAGCCCCGCACGTTTGTACCCGGCCATCATCGGCCGGCCCTCTACAAGCATTTTGCATGCCAAAAGGCCGCAGGGCGGGCCGGTTTCGGCCACGATCGAGGTTGCCTTGGCGCGCGCACGCCGCGCGCGGCGACCTGCGTCATAGGCGCACACCATTGCGTGAAGCTGCACCGCAAAACTCCGGGAAAACCGCCCGATTCTGAAGCAGCGGGCGCATCGCCGGAAGTTGCCGATGAAACGCGCATCAACCGCCGGCAATTTTCGCAAAGCCTCCTACCCCTCCGTAGCAACCTTCGGAATGGCCCAGGCGTTGGTCACTGAGGGGGTGCCTTAGGGAATGCAGACCTCCTACTGCTCACAAATTGGGCGGCAACTGATTTCCATTTCAGCACTTTCCAATTCGGGCTGTACGGCCGATATGGGGAGTCGAGTAACCACAATCGAACGAGTCGGGCGCACCATGGAGGCCAATGCGCTTCGACCAAGGAGAATCGCGATGATGAACAATGGTCTGAGTCAAGGATCTGCGAAGATCTATCAATTCCCCGTCGGGGGCCGCGCGGCTCTCGCGGGACGCCGCTACGGAGAGACCCGCCCTCCTGCGGACCACGCCTCGCTGCCCTCGAACGTCTCGATCTGCAGCGACAGCTGGTACCATCAGGATGCGGTCGACGAAGCCAAGCCAAAATGGGAACGCTGATGCCTGTACTTGGTTTGAGACCGCCGCATCCTCGCCGTGAGGCGACAGTTCGAAAAGGGGCCGAAACAACGAAGTTTCGGTCCTTTTTGATTCTGGGCACCCCGCTGTTCAGGTCGCCGCGCGAGCTGTGAGCCGCAGCTTCAGGTGCTTGACCACCGCGGATCGCGAATTGCACCTACCCGGCATGGTGATGGCCAAAACAACGGCCTTGTCCCGGGCCATGATCTCCCCCTGTAATGGGTTCTCGAGGATGCCCGCCGTGCGTCCAGTGGAACATAACTCAATGCCGATGTCAGACTCCCCTGCCCGTCATCTCGCCTTGCAAGGCGCCAGCAATTTTCGCGATCTCGGCGGTTATCCCACCACCGACGGCCGCACCACGCGCTGGCGGCACATCTTCCGCTCCAATCATCTCGGCCAGCTCACCGCTGCCGACGTAGAGATCGTCCGCGCGCTTGGCGTAAAAAGCGCGTTCGATTTCCGTGGGCTCGAGGAGCGCGCGGCGGGCATCTGCGTCGCTAGCGAGATTACGGTGCATTCGCTGCCGATCGAACCGACCGTCGTGGCCGCGCTGCGCGCCGAGCTCGCGAGGGGGTCGCTGACCGCAGCGCTCGCGATCGAGCTCATGCGCGAGTCCTACCGCAACTACGTCCACCACAACACGCAGAGTTTTCGCGCGCTGTTTGCACATTTGCTGGAAGACCGCGCGCCACTGGTGATCCATTGCACCGCCGGCAAGGACCGCACCGGCTTCGCCAGCGCGCTGATCCTGCATGCGCTCGGCGTCGCCGACGACGTCATTGCCGAGGACTACCTCCTGACCAATCGGCATTACAAGCGCGACGCCTCGAGCGCCTCCGATCTTCCCGCCGATGTTCTCGACGCCATCGGTAACGTCGAGGCCTCGTACCTTGCTGCGGCTTTCGAAGCGGTCGGCAGCGAATATGGCGATCTTGAAACCTATCTGCGCGAGGGGCTGAGGCTCGGCGCCGCAGAGGGGACCGCGCTGAAGGACCGCTATCTCGAGTCATAGGCCGGCCGCGCCGGGAGAGCGATGATGCAAGACAAGGTTTTGATCGTGACGGGCGCACGCGGCGCACTCGGCAAGGTGGTCGCCGAGATCGCACAGTCGCGCGGGGCGCGCCTTGCCTGCACCGATCACGCGCCGTCGCAGATTCCCGCAAGTGCCGAGCGTATAGAGATCGGTGGTGTCGACCTGTCCGACGCGACGCAGGCGAAGACGGCGGTCGATGCGGCGGCAAGGCACCTCGGCCGACTCGATGTCCTGATCAACATCGCAGGTGGCTTCGCATTCGAGCCCGTCGGCGACGGCGACGTCGAGACCTGGCAGCGCATGTACGCGCTGAATGTCCTGACCGCGCTCAACGCCTCACGAGCCGCGCTGCCGTATCTCGCCGCGTCCAAGGCCGGCCGCATCGTCAACATCGGCGCCATGGGCGCGCTCCAGGCCGGTAGCGGCATGGGTCCATACGCCGCATCGAAGGCCGGCGTGCATCGCCTCACCGAAGCGCTCGCCAGCGAGTGGAAGGGTAAGATCACGGTCAACGCGGTCCTGCCTTCGATCATCGACACCAAGGCCAACCGTGCCGAAATGCCGGACGCCGACTTCTCGAAATGGGTGACGCCGCAGGAACTCGCCGAAGTCGTCCTGTTCCTCGCAAGCGATGCCGCAAGCGGCATCACGGGCGCGCTGATCCCGGTGGGCGGACGGGTCTGACCGCATTCGGACCAGATCGTCCGAACACCGGCTCGATTCAATCGAAGCCAGGAAGGCACTAGACTGCCTGCAACTGATTCTCCGATCGGAACTCCCTTGGAAACCACGCTGTATCTGCCCGTCAAACGCTTCCTCGAAAAGCTCGGCTTCACGGTCAAGGGCGAGATCGGCGGTTGCGATCTCGTCGGCCTCAGCGCCGGCGATCCGCCGGTCGTGGTCATCGGCGAGCTCAAGCTTGCCTTCAATCTCGAGCTGATCCTGCAAGCCGTCGACCGCGCGCCCGCCGGCGACGAGGTCTGGATCGCGGCGAAGATGTCGGCGCGTGGCAAGGGACGCGAGAGCGATGCGCGGTATCGCAATCTCTGCCGCCGCCTCGGCTTCGGCATGCTCGGGGTGACCGATCGCGGCGAGGTCGAGGTGCTGGTCAAGCCGCCGACTGCGGCGCCGCGCCGCGAGCCCAAGGTGCGCTCGCGCCTCGTCAGCGAGCATCAGCGGCGCCAGGGCGATCCCGTGCTCGGCGGCAGCACCCGCGCACCGATCATGACGGCCTATCGGCAGCAGGCGCTGGCTTGCGCGTCGGCGCTTGCCGAGGGCCCAATGCGTGTGGGCGAGCTGCGCGAACGCTGTCCCGATGCCGGCAAGATCTTGCTTAACAATGTGTATGGCTGGTTCGAGCGCGCGGAGCGGGGAATCTACCGGCTGACGGAATCCGGACATGCGGCCCTGAAACGTTGGCCTCAGCCACGGCTCGAGGGCGGTGCCGGTGCTGCGTCACCGCCATGACACCCGACCGGTGCATAGCTGTGATGCCACACCGATTTCATATTGCAATGCAACATTCGCAGCACTAGGTATCCCGGCATCAAAACGAGGCCGTTATGAGCGCAGACTGGAACACCAAATATGGCACGCGGCGCGTCCGCCACGATCCGCCTACCCTGGACGAGGCGATCTTCGCCGCCATCGGCATCACCGACGACCAGGCGCAGCAGGCCGAGATCGCCGCAGCCTTGATGGGGATGCCGCTCGACGTCGTCCAGGCCGAAGTAAAGAAACAGGCGCGCACCAACAGCCGCATTACCGCCACGCGCGTGATCGCCGGCGAACAGGGCGCGCAGCGTTCCGTCGT
>JAEYTQ010000529.1 GCA_023433965.1 Pseudomonadota bacterium
AATTCCCCGGCGGCCGGATTGTCTCCGAGAACCTCGATGGAGCCGCTGGTTGGCCGGATCAACCCCAGCATGAGCTTCATCAGCGTGGTCTTGCCGGCGCCGTTGTGCCCGATCAAGGCGACCAGCTCGCCTTGGCCAAGCGTGAACGAGGCATCGCGCACGGCCCTGATCCGGCCATACGCCTTGGTGACGTCTCTGACGTGGACCGTGGCGGTCATCGCGTCTCCTTCGGCGTCCGGTTCTTCGGCGGCGCCACCAGCGGATGGCTGTCGACCACGCCGCCCGGCAGCAGCGCCGGAAACTGCGCCTGCGCCCAGCGGATCACCTGGACGGCCGGGCTGTTGATCAGGACCTTCGCGGCGGGTGCCGTCCACAGCACACGGTCGATGAGGTCGTTCGGCCGGTATGCCGTATCGGCGATGCCGTCCCCATTCAGGTCGAATGCCGGATTATCGCTCCAGTAATTGCCGCGCCCGCCGGTCGACCAGTCGAGGTGCCGGGTGCCGACATATTTCACCTGGTTGGCGTTGCCGACGAAGGCGTTGCCGGTGATTTCGTTGCCTTCGGAGCCGGCCGTGAAGTGCACGCCGATGGCGCAGCGCTCGAACCAGTTGCTGCGGAACTTGTTGTGATTGGTGTTGTAGATGAAAACGCATTTCTCCGGGCCGCTCTTCAGCGAGCTCTCGCGTTTCGCCTGCGGAAGCATGCCGCGCTCGTCGTCGGGACCGTCTTGCGTGCTCTGCATCGCCGCGTTCAGCGGGCCGCCGGTCACCCGGTTGTCCTCGATCTGGGCGTAGTTCGCGTAGTTGAACAGCATCCCGTAGTCGCGATCGCGATCGGAGGAGTTGCCGCGGATCACGAGGCGGTTCGAATACATGATGGCGTAACCGACATGGTTGCCGATCGAAACGTTGCCGCTGACTTCACTGTCGTTGGTGTACATATAATGGACGGCAAATCGAACCTGCTCGAAGCGATTGTCGACGAAGCGATCCTTGCTGCTGGAGATCGAGAAGATGCCGTCGCGGCCATAGCGGAAAATGTTGTTGGCGATGGTGACGTCGGGCGCGTTCCACAGCGAGACGCCGTTGCCGGCCTCGCTGAGCCTTCCGCCGCGCAGTCCCTCGATCTCGTTGCGGACGACCCGGGAGCCCCTGGCGCCATGCACATAGACGCCGAACAGGTTTCCGACCAGCCGGTTGTCCTCGATCGTCGCGCGCTCGGCCGTCTTCTGCAGGAAGATGCCTGAATTCATCGCCTGCAGATCGCGGCCCGATGCCCGGATGGTCACGCCGCGAATGGTGACGTTGGGTGCGCTGACGGTGATGACGTTACCGGAGCCGTCGCCGTCGAGCACGGCCTCGCGGCTCCCGACCAGCTGCAGGGAGCGGTCGATCCGGATCGAACCGTGATATGCGCCGGGCGCAATCGTAACGACGTCGCCGGCGCGCGCGCCATCCAGCACTGCTTGCAGCGGCTGCCCGGGCACGGCCGTCAACGTCTCCGCTTCGGCGAAGCCGGACAATCCGGCGGCGACCAGCGCCGCCGGAAACATGCGTAAGGGAAGACCCACGAGGTCGCTCCGATCAGACCGACGCTAGACCGACTTGGGCTCGACGAACATCCGCCCTTTCATCTCCATGTGCATGGCGTGGCAGAACCAGGAGCAGTAGTACCAATAGACACCCGCCTTGTCGGCCGTAAAGGTCACGGACGAGGTGGCCATCGGGCCGATTTCCATGTTGATGCCGTAGTTCACGATGCAGAAGCCGTGCGTCAGATCCTCCACGGCGTCGATGTTGGTGACAAACACGGTGACCTCGTCGCCCTGCTTGACCTGGAATTGCTCGAGCCCATAGGCCGGAGCCGTGGACGTCATGTAGACGCGCACCTTGTTGCCGTCGCGAATGACCTTCGAATCCGCCTCCAGATTGATGCCGTCCGCCTTGGCCTGCTTGACCGCATCGGCGAACATCGGATCCGCGCGATCGTAGATCGAGATCGGGTTGATCTTGGAGCGGTGGACGATGGTCGCGTCATGCGGCTCGGCGAAGCTTGGGCCGTCATGCACCAGCTTCATCTGATCGCCCGAAATGTCGATCAGCTGGTCGTTCTCGGGCTTCAGCGGCCCGACGTTCAGGAAGCGGTCCTTCGAGAACTTGTTCAGCGAGATGAGCCACTTTCCATCGGCCTCCTTGGTCTGGCCCATCGAGGAATGGTTGTGCCCCGGCTGATAGTGCACGTCGAGCTTCTGAAGGATGGGATTGACCTTCTCACCCTTGAAGGCCCGCTTGGCGAGGTCGATGTTCCACTTGCAGACCTGGCTGTCGAGGAACAGCGTGGTGTAGGCGTTGCCCTTGCCGTCATAGGCCGTATGCAACGGTCCAAGTCCGAGCTCGGGTTCCGCGACGACGACGTCGCGCGGCTTGATCTTGTCGTCGAACAGGTCGTCGAATTTGCGCACGTCCATCACGGTCACGGTTGGCGAGAGCTTTCCGGCCGCCACGATGTGGATGCCGTCGGGCGCGGTGTTCATGCCGTGCGGATTGTTCGAGACCGGAACGTAGCGGGTGTAGGCCGAGCCCTTGCGGCCGTCGATCACGGGCACGCCGTTCATTTCCTTGAAGTCGCCCTTCTTCACGGCCTCTTCGATCCGCTTGATGTTGAAGATGACGACCCAGTCCTGCTCTGCGGACGTCATCTCCGCGAGCGTGACGCCTTCCTCGCCGTTGTAGCAGGTCGAGAAAGCATATTTGCCCTGGTAGTCGGCATCGACGTTGTCGAGGTTGCCGCTGACGATGATCTGCCAAGCCACCTTCATCGTGTCGCCGTCGATTGCGCTGAGCATCGAACGATACTGTTTGGGATCGTCGAGCACCTTGCCGTCGTTGGGCAGGGGAACTCCGTCCTCGCCGTTGGCGAACACGTAGCCCGTGCGCGGATATTTCTGCACGCGCAGACCGTGAACCGTGTGCTGGTTCGGCAGTTCGATGATCTTGTCGCACTTCATGATGTCGAGCCGCACCCGCGCCACGCGGCTGTTGGCCTTGTCGTTCATGAAGGCGTAACGGCCGTCATAGGTGCCGTCCGTGAACGAAATGTGCGGGTGGTGAAGGTCGCCATTCATGTACGTGGCGCCGCGGCTCTTGAGGAATTCGCGGGTCGCGGGCTGCAGCCCTTCGGTCAGGATCTTGATGCTTTCATTGGTCTGGCCCCAACCAGTCGCACTGCAGCGGTTGAACACGGGGACGCGCATCAGCTCGCGCATCGAGGGCAGGCCGATGATCCGCATCTCGCCGGACTGGCCGCTGGAGAAGAACACGTAATATTCGTCGAGCTCACCGGGCGCGACTTCGGTCTTCTGCACGGCCGGCCGGGCCGCCGGTGCCTTCGGCGCAGCATTCTTGGTCTGCGCGTCGGCAGAGGAGACGAAGCCGCTGTCGGTCAGCGCCACGCCGCCTGCAAGGCCCACGCCTGCGGCCGCCGCCGTCGTTCCAAGCACGGTTCGTCGGCTGACGCCCTTTGCCTGTTCGTTCTCGCTCATGATTGCCTCCTCGGCTTCCGGTTCAGTTTGGTGGTGAGATGGTGGGTGAAGCGCCGACAGGTTTGCCGCCGGCGGTGATGACGGTCGCAGGACCCTTGCCGCCCGAGCGCATCGAGGGCGAGGACATGGCCGCGAACTTCTCGCGCTTGAGCCGCACTTGAATCATGTGCGGGCAGCGGTGATCGTCGTAATAGAGTTCCTGGCAGTGCATGCAGTAGATGCACTCATTGACGTTGATGTGCCCCTCGGGATGGATCGACTGCACCGGGCATTCCTTGGCGCAGCGCTGACAGGGCGAGCCGCATTCCTGCCAACGGCGCAGCCATTCGAACGTCCTCATGCGGCCGGGAATGGCGAGCGCCGCGCCGAGCGGACACAGATAGCGGCAGAAGAAGCGTTCGATGAAGAGGCCTATGACGAGCAGGGCGACTGCATAGGCCACGAACGGCCAGCTCCGCGAAAACTTCAGGATGATCGCGGTCTTGAACGGTTCGACCTCGGCAAACCGCTCGGCCATGTCGACGGAGTAGAGCGACAGGCCGAACAGGCCGAGGAAGATGATGTACTTGACCGGCCATAGCCGTTCGTGCAGGCCCCACGGCACGGTGATCTGCGGGACCTTGAGCCACTTCGCGCCGGTGTTCGTGAGCTCCTGCAGCGCGCCGAACGGGCAGAGCCATCCGCAGAAGGGGCCGCGGCCCCAGAACAGCAGCGCCGAGGCGGTCGCCGCCCAAAGGATGAAGATCAGGGGCGCGGCGAGGAAGAACTCCCACTTGAAGCCGGTCACAAGCGAATTGGTGAAGGTGAGGACGTTGACCACGGAGAGCTGGGCGTTCGCATACCAGCCGAGCCAGACCAGGACGAAGGCGAGAAAAGCCCTTCGCACCCAATTGTAGAACACCGGTCGGCGCACCAGCACGTTCTGGAAGAAGAAGATCAGGGTAAGCGCCCCGAGCATCGCGGCGGTGATCGCGATCGAGACCGTACTTGACCGCCAGATGCGCATCCAGAGCGGCTCTTCGCCGTCGGCGGCGAGCGACGGCTGCGTGGTCGCGGCGGAAGGCTGCGAGATTGGGACGGGAGCGGTCTCCGCCACCGTGACGGCCTGCTGCTCGCGCCGCATGTAGCTGTCCGGCAGGACATAGTTGAGATCGAACGTGAGGAAGGCCTTGTCGCGGCCACCGAGACTCCGCTGCACCAGCAGCTGAAGCTGCCATGGTTGCGTAGGATCGAGCGTGAACTCCGGCGGCGTGACGAAGAGGCCGATCTCCTTGAACTCGGGCGCCCCTTCGGCGGAGAAGGACCCCAAACGCGTGTGGTTCTTGTCCCGGAAACGTGTGCTGCTGCCTTCCTGCAGAATCTCCACGCGATCGAAGATGCCGCCGCGGACGTAGGCGGACCCTTTGAACGAGTAGGTGCCGTTTCCGGCGATCACGATGGCTTGCTGTCCCGGCTTGAGGCCGTCCTTGAGACGCTTGTAGCCGTCCTCACCGAGCAGGCTGCGGCCGATGGTGGGGGCGCTGACGAGCGCGGTGTACAGATCGATGAAGGTGTCGCTCGGCTCGCCGGGTTCAGGGTACTGGCTCGCGGCCGCGTTACCGGATTTGGCGAAGGATTCGTTGACGTCGCCGACCGTCAGATTCAGCCGGCGCACCGAGCCGTCGCCGACGAGGCTTTCCCAATCCTTGATTTCGCTCTGTTCGAGATCGAGAGTCTTGGTGACCGGTGGGAGCGCGGCCGATGCGGCCGCCCCATCTCCGCCTCCCACTCGGCCCGAACGGATCAGCTTTGAGGCCGAGCGAACGATGCTGTCGCTCATCACCAGCACGGTGACGGTGGCGCCGCTCACGATGTCGACCTGGGGTGGCTTCTCGGCACCGCTTGCGACCGGCTTCATGTCCTTGCCGATCAGGGAGTTCATGGCGGCGACGATGCGCGCTTCAGGAATGCCGACCAGAACGATCGGCTCCTTGTGGTCGACGAGCTTGACGCCGGTGATGACGCCTTTCAGGTCGATGCCGGCGAGCAGGTGGATCGGCTTGCCCGAATAGCCGACCGAGTTAGCGAAGTCGGAGTTCAGGAACACGAAACCCTGGAGCTGGTCGCCGCGGTAAACGGGCACGATGGGCGGATCGCCTTGGGGCCGCCCGAAGCCGTCCGCGCCCGGAAAAAACTCCGCCGGCGCGATCTTCGGCAGATAAATCGGCAAATCGCCGGCGGCCCATGCAGGCGAAACACATGCGGACGAAATATAAGTCAGACACACCAGCAGTAAGCCTGCCAGCGCGAGCGCCGCACGCATTGCGAATGCGGTAACGTCATCCGGTCGCTTCAACATATCGATTCAACTATAATCTGCGCGACCACCCTGGAGGCGCGCGTCCTTGAGATCTTCGTCGATGATTTGTCGTCGCTGACGTGCAAAGCTCATCTTGTGCGACTGAATCTGTCAACCCCGCTGGCAAGATTTGTGTTCGTGCGGAACCGGCTAAGAAAATCTGCATTTGGAGTTCTCGTATGCCATTCCTACGCACGTCGTTGCTGAGCGCCGAGCCCGCGGGTGTATTGGAATCCCTCGAGGAGCTCTTTGCGCTGGCGCATGCAATGGAGCAGGAAGCGGCAAATAAATACGACTCTCTCGCTGACGGGATGCGCTGGCAGGGCAAAGATGATCTGGCGGAGGTGTTCACGCGACTCGCGGCCGCCGAGCGCGATCATGTGGACAGTGTCACGCAGTGGTCGCAATCGCGCAGCGGCAAAATGCCCGATCCGGCCATGGTGCGCTGGGAGGCACCGGAGACCCTGGATGAGGAGGCCGCGGCCGAGGTGAAGACGTCTCGACTGATGACGCCTTACCGCGCGCTCGCGATGGCGGCGCGCAACGAGGAGCGCGCCTTCGCCTTCTGGTCATATTTGGCCGCCTATTCCGCTGATCCGGAGATCAAGAAGGCCTCCGAAGCGATGGCTAAGGAGGAGCTGGGCCACGTTGCCACGCTCAGGAAGGAGAGGCGCCGTGCCTATCACCGGGAGCACGGCCGCAAGCCGGACCAGGTGCCTGCGCAGTTGGATCGGGTCGCTGCGCGACGGCTGGAACTCTGCCTGGGGACCCATCTTGCGGCTCTGGAGCGTCGCCTGGAAGGGCCGGCGGCGGTGCGCACGCGCGAACTCCGCGAAGACACGATGCGGATGGCGGAAGACGCCCGCGATTTCGGGAGCTTTCCCGGCGCGCTCGAGCTGCGGGACGCGCAGATGATCGCGGAGGCTTTGGTCGACGGCTACCTGGAAGGCGCCGAGCGCTCGGACGAAGCCGAGCGCGTGGAGATCCTGCAGAAGTTGGCGGAAAAAGCGATCTCAAGACTGGCCTGGCTGCGCTCGCTCGCCGCCGAGTGAGGTGACTCCGTATTCGGGTTAGAGGCGGCGATCGGGATGGGGCACGTCGGCGATGGTCCGATCCTGCGGGCTGACCAGGAGCAGGTTCTGGTCTTCGAGGAACACGTATTCGTAGTTGCGGATCGGGTCGGCGACCTGATCCAGCGTCGACGGGATCTGTGCCGACTTGAGCTGGTCCGGCAGCTTCGCACCGGGTTTTGGTAGGAATCCTTGCGGCGAAGCCTGTTTCTCGGCAATCGCGGCGATGCTCCAGGCTATCATCTGCCTCTGGGTCGAAGTCAATCCGATCGGGTCTCTTTCGTCCGGTTTGCTCGTGCCGGTGGTCGCCTGATCCGTCGCTCCACGGCACGAGCCCTGTTGGGCCATCGCGGGAAAGGAGGCAAGCGCTACGGCGATCAGAGCGGACGGAAGTTCATCGGCGATCTCGCGGTCTCCTTCTACCAGCATTCGGGATCTCGGCGAAGACGCTCGACGGCATCCATCGTAAGTTGAAGGCGAGACTGCCCGCCAAGGAAATCGCGGACTGGCCTCTGCACGGGCCTGTCGTCGGCGGAAGCAGGGCAAGGAGCGGAATTCGTGATCTGGGTAGCAGTAGCTCCCGCGTCGCTGTCCGAATGGGCATTTTCGTCGACGAAGCTTGCCTTTGAGCCATGTCAACGAACGCCGGCCTCCCAGATCTAATATCCAAACATGGAGCGGATCCAGAAGCAGCACCGCGGACGGGAGGCCGAGGCAGCGGAAGTGGCGCGCGCCGAGGAGATGCGACGGGTCGTCGAGGACTATGCGAACGACCTGCGAGAGATCGTTCGCCGACTCCAGCGGAGGCTGCTCAACTGAGCGGCAGCGAGGGCGCTGCGCGTCACTCGGTCTTTGGAAACCCATGAGATCGACGGCGTCGTGGCGATCTCGCGCGACATGACCGAGCAAAAGGACCTGCAGGAAAAGCTCGCCGCGCTCGCCACGTCCGACGGCCTGACCGGCATTGCCAACCGCCGCCACTTCGACGAACGCCTTGCCGAGGAATGGGCGCGGGCCAAGCGCGACGGCACTCCGCTCTCGCTGCTGCTGGCGGACGTCGATCACTTCAAGAAGTTCAACGACCAATACGGCCATCAAGCCGGCGATGCCTGCTTGCGCGCGCTGGCGCGAATCCTCTCCGCGCAGGTGCGTAGGCCAGCCGATGTCGCCGCGCGCTACGGCGGCGAGGAATTCGCGCTGCTGCTGCCGAACACCGACGCGGAGGGCTGCGAGCTCGTCGGGGAGAACGTCCGCCGGGCGCTGCGCGACCTCGGCATGCTGCACGCGCTGAACCTGCCGTCCAAGATCGTCACGGTGAGCCTCGGCGGCGCGACCAACTTGCCCTCCGAGGGCGCGATGGACTGCGGCTCCC
>JAEYTQ010000617.1 GCA_023433965.1 Pseudomonadota bacterium
CCCAGGTCGGCTCCTGCATGGTCAGCCAGCGGCGATAAGCCTCCAGCCGCCACTGCAGCATCCAGTCGGGCTCGTTCTTCTTCTGCGAGATGAACTTTACGATCTCTTCCGACAGCCCCTTGGGGGCTTTCTCGGAGTCGATCAGGGTCTCGAACCCATAACGATACTGGTCGACGTCGATGCGCTTCACGCGCTCGACCGTCTCTTGTACGGCTGGCATTCCATCCTCCGCTCGCGGTTTCAAGGACCGCGGTGGATCAAACTCGAACGAGTATTACGATATTTCCCTGCGGAAAGCACGGGCTTAGAACCGTTCAAGCCGTGTTTCATCGCTTAGCCCTTAAGTAGGGTATTACCGAGCTTTCGCCAAGCCTCTAACGCCCTATTGATGTCCTCCGCTGTGGTGGACCAGCCCAGACTAAGGCGCACCACTGCCTGGGCGACCGCGGGATCATGGCCCATGGCGGACAGGACGTGGGACGGCTGGACCTTTCCCGAGGAACAGGCCGATCCGGAAGAGACCGCGATGCCCTCAAGGTCGAAGCCGATCACGGCCGTTTCGGCTTTCAACCCTGGTGAGGTGAAGAGCACGGTATTCGGCAGCCGCGCCACATTATCCGTAAAGACCGTTGCACCTGCAATCGAACGGAGACCATTTTCCAAACGATCTCTGAGGCTTGCCATCCGCCTCGCATCCTCCGGAAGAGCCTGAAGCGCCGCCTTCACCGCGGCCCCGAAGCCGGCGATCCCCGCGACATTCTCGGTTCCGGCGCGCCGGTTGAGCTCCTGCCCCCCGCCCCGCAGCACTGGCTCCAGGCCGCTGATCCCATCGCGCATGACCAGGGCACCGACGCCCTTGGGGCCGCCGATCTTGTGTGCAGAAAAGGTGGCAAGGTCGGCCCCGACCGCATTCATATCAAAGGGGATTTTGCCGAGAGCCTGGATCGCGTCGACATGCAGGAGGCCGCCGGCCTCATGGACGGTGGCTGCGGCCTCGGCGACGGGCTGCAGCGCGCCGGTCTCGTTGTTGGCGGCCATGATCGAGACCAACGCCGGGGGGCCGTCCCGTAGCTGGCGCTTCAAATGGTCGAGGTCGACCAAGCCGCCACGCGTGACCTGGATCAGGCCGATTCTCTCGGCAGGGAACCGGCCGCCGGCCAGCACCGAAGCATGCTCAATGGCGGAGACCAGCAGCCGCTCGACCGGCCCGCTGGAAGGCCCCCGCAAAGCCGGTGCGAGCGCCAGCGCATTGGCCTCGGTTCCAGCGGAGGTGAAGACGACATTGCGCGCCTGCGCGCCGACCGCGGCCGCCAGCGTGGCACGGGCCTCCTCGACCAGCCGTCGCGCCTCCCGCCCCTCGGCGTGGACCGAGGATGGATTACCGATCAGGTCGTAGGCCGCCAGAATCGCCGCCCGCGCTTCGGGCCGAAGCGGCGTGGTCGCGTTCCAGTCGAGATAGATCCGGGTCGGCATCGGGTAATATATTACTTCGCTACAGACAGCATGCGCGCCGCCCCGACATGGGCTCCGGGCACGCACTTGGCAACCCGATTCCGAGCAGCGCCGGCGATGACGCCATCATGACAGGCTAACGCCTTGAACCCATTGGCTGATGTTCAAGATGCTTGCTTTTTGACCCTCAGCCTATGCTAGAACCCGCACCGTCAAGTCACCGCGCTGTCAGCGCATCACCGCAAGGCGCGCCTTCTCACCCTTCCTTCGCGCTCTCATCGGCTCGCGTCGATGAAGCCATAATCGGTTGATTGCCGAGGAACCTCGCTCCAGCACATCAATCAAGAGACACCAATGCCCGAAGTCATTTTCACCGGCCCTGCGGGCCGCCTCGAAGGCCGTTACCACCCGGCCAAGCAGAAGAACGCGCCCATCGCGATGATCCTGCATCCGCATCCGCAGTTCCACGGCACGATGAACCACCAGATCGTGTACCAGTGCTACTACGCCTTCGCGCATCGCGGCTTCTCGGTGCTGCGCTTCAATTTCCGCGGCGTCGGCCGCAGCCAGGGCTCGTTCGACCACGGCACCGGCGAATTGTCGGATGCGGCCGCCGCGCTGGACTGGGCCCAGACCATCAATCCCGAAGCGCGCGCCTGCTGGGTCGCCGGCTTCTCCTTCGGCGCCTGGATCGGCATGCAGCTCTTGATGCGCCGCCCCGAGGTCGAGGGTTTCATCTCGATCGCGCCGCCCGCCAACCTCTACGACTTCTCGTTCCTCGCGCCCTGCCCGTCGTCGGGCCTGATCGTGCATGGCGAGAAGGACGCGGTGGTGCCGCCCAAGGACGTCAACACCCTGGTCGAGAAGCTGAAGACGCAGAAAGGCATCGTGATCGACCAGCAGATCATCCCCGGCGCCAATCATTTCTTCGACGCCAAGCTCGAGCCGCTGATGGAAACCATCACGGCCTATCTGGACATGCGGCTGGCGAACGTCCGCTGAAGGTGCCGTTCAAGCCAGCTTGAGCGCAACGATCCCCGTCAAGACGAGCGCGATGCCCGCAAGCTTCATCGCGCTCAGGGTCTCGCCGAACAGCACGACGCCCATGACGAACGTGCCGGCAGCGCCAATGCCGGTCCACACCGAATAGGCGACGCCGACCTCGAGCACCTTCAAGGCGCGTCCCAGCAGGACAACGAAGGCAGCGAGCAGCACGAGCGAGGCGATGCTCCAGCCGGGGCGCGTGTAGCCTTCCGCATATTTCATCGCGATCGCCCAGCCGACATCCAGCAGCCCTGCGATTACGAGCATGGCCCAAGCCAATGACGACGACATCGGCGTGCGCTCACGCCGCGAGCTTGAGCAGATGCGCGTCGTGGCGGACGAGAAAGCCCCGTAGCAATTGCGGATAGTCTTCGCCGACCGCGGTGCGAACGCTCGGGCGTTTCGCAAGCTCGGCGCGCCAGGCGCGGACCTTCGGCACATCGCGGAAGATGCCGAGTTCGGTCACCTCGTCGAACACATCGAAGTAGCGGAAGATCGGCGCGAACACCGCATCGACCAGACTAAACGCATCGCCGCCGAAGAACGGGCCTGCGCCGAGCGCGGATTCGACGCGCGCGAATTTCGCGACCAGCGCCAGCCGCTTGCTTTCGAACGTCGCGGGATCGGTGGTCGTTTCCAAGCCCCAGAGATCGCCGAGGATCGCTGAGCCGAACTCCATCCAGGCGCGGTGCTCGGCGCGCGCCAACGGATCCGCGGGATGCAGCTTCGCGCCGCCTTGCGTCTCCTCGATGTACTCGCAGATCACGTTGCTCTCGAACAGCGCGACCTCGCCCTTCTCCGTCATCACCACCAGCACCGGCACCTTGCCGAGCGGCGACAGTTTCAAGAACCAGTCGGGCTTGTCGGCGAGATCGATGTCAATCCGCTCGAACGGCACGCCCTTCTCCTTCAGCGCGATCACGGCGCGCTGCACGTAGGGGCAAAGCTTGTGGCTGATCAGTTTGAGAGAAGCAGTCATGGCGGCGACCCCGGAGGTTAATGCAACTGCATCCAGATAGATGCCTCTGCATTGATCTGTCAAGATCAATGCATCTGCATCAACCGCGTGTGGTTATCACGGCCTGGCAATCACCCCGCCGGTCATCGGCATCGGCACGCCGGTGGTCGCGGGATAGGACAGCGGCAGGCCTTTCATGCCGCGCACCGCGAGGAAGCCGAAGGCCTGCGCTTCGATGGCGTCGGAGGCCCAGCCGAGCGTCTCGGCCGCTTCGACGGTGGCCGAACCCACCCGTTCCCGCAGCATCCGCAGCATGGTGAGGTTGCGGGCGCCGCCGCCGCACACGATCCAGCTGCGGGGCCGGCGCGGCAACAGCGGAATGACGCGCGCGATCGCCGCCGCGGTGAAGGCGGTCAGGGTCGCCGCGCCGTCAGCCGGCTCGATATCGCCGAGCTTGAGCGCGGCGAAATCATTGCGGTCGAGCGATTTCGGCGGCGGCAGCGCGAAGAAGGGCAGCTCCAGCGCCCGCGCGATCCAGGCCTCATCGACCTTGCCGAGCGCTGCGAACTTGCCTTCCGCGTCGAACGCCTGATTCATGGTGCGGTACATGAAATCGTCGAGCAGCGCGTTGCCGGGCCCGGTGTCGCAGGCGATCAAGGTCTCGTTGCCGTCGATATAGGTAATGTTGGAGACGCCGCCGATATTGACCACGACGATCGGCCCCTCGCGTTGCAGCGAATGGGCCAGCGCGCGGTGGAAGACCGGCACGAGCGGCGCGCCCTGCCCGCCCGCATCGACGTCGGCGGCACGAAAATCGTACATCACAGGGACATGGATGGTCCTGGCCAGCGCCGGTGCGTCGCCGATCTGCACCGTCAGCCGCTTCTCGGGCCGGTGCAGCACGGTCTGGCCATGGAAGCCGACGATGTCGATATCCTCGGGCCTCAGGCGATTCTGGGCGAGGTAGGCCGCGACCGCCTCGGCATGAGCCTGCGTCACCGCTCGCTCGGCATCGGCCAGAATGCCCGGCCGGGCAGCGCGCTCCGAAAGATGCACGGCCTCGCTCAAGGCCCGGCGCAGCAGGTCGCGCTCGGCCGGGCTGTAGGGCCGGTAACCAGACGGCCCGAACGCCTTCACCTGCTTCCCATCGGTCTCGATCAGCGCGACATCCACCCCGTCCAGCGAGGTGCCGCTCATCAAGCCCAGTGCCGTTAACATCATGGACCAGCGTCCTCGAAAGACCCGCCCCGGCATGGCGATCTTGTGCCGGAGGGACACATCTTATAATGCCACAGCGCCAAGTGGCGGGCGGCCATCGGGTTCCCACGCAAGACCTTAAATTGCCCCCGAAACAGTAAACCAAGAATTGTTGGGCGTGCCGACAGATGACTGCATTTAAATCGGATTTCCTCAACACCCTGCAGGAACGTGGATTCATCCACCAATGCTCCGATTTCGAGGGGCTGGACGCGCTCGCCGCCAAGGGCGAAGCCATCGCCTATGTCGGCTACGATTGCACCGCCCGTTCGCTGCACATCGGCAATTACCTGACCATGATGATGCTGTACTGGCTCCAGCAGTCC
>JAEYTQ010000650.1 GCA_023433965.1 Pseudomonadota bacterium
GTTCGGATTGCTCAGATTCTTCTCGCTTGGCACGTCGGCCGCGCGGGGCTGGCGGTGACCGACAGGCGCGGGCAACACCGTGCTGGGAATCGCCCCGCCGGATGTTGATCCCTTCGAGCCGCCGGTCAGCGCCACCGCCGGGCTGCCGAGCAAGACCACGAGCGATACTGCCACCATGATCTTTTTCATGTCACACATCTCCATTGTCAGAGCGTCGCGCCTTCGATTCCCGCTCAGGTCTCGGGCGGATAAAGATGAACCTCGCCGCAATAATCCACGATACGATAGCGCGTTTCGGCGTGCAGATCATCCGCAACGCCCGCGATATTTTGCGGCGCGAGCAGGTAGCTTGGTCCGACCGGCGACTTGCCCGCGCCGCCGGGAATATCGACGACGTAATCGGGCTGGCACAGCCCCGATACCCGTCCGCGCAACTGCCTCATCAGATCCTGTCCCTCCGCCAGCGTCGTTCGCAAATGCACGGTGCCCGGCGCGAGATCACCGTGATGCAGGTAATAGGGTTTGATTCGGCATTCGACGAAAGCTCGCATCAAATCCGACAGGGCGGCGATGTTGTCATTGACGCCGCGCAACAGCACGGATTGGCTCACCAGGGGAATGCCGGCATCGACGAGCCGCGCGCAGGCAGCACGCGCGGGCCCGGTGAGTTCGCGTGCGTGGTTGGCGTGGACGGCAATCCAGGTGGTCGCGCCCGCGACCTTGAGTGCGGCGACCATCTCCCCGCTGACGCGCGCGGGATCGGCCACGGGGACGCGGGTGTGAAGACGGATGATCTTGACGTGCTCGATCGCCGCAAGTTCGGCCATGATCTCACTCATCCGCCGCGGCGACAGCATCAGCGGATCGCCACCGGTCAGGATGACCTCCCAGATCTCGTGATGCGATCGGATGTAGTCGATCGCAACGCGAGTGGCGGCCTCCGATAGCGCGTTGTCCTTGCCGGGGCCCACCATCTCGCGGCGGAAGCAGAAGCGGCAGTAGACCGCACAAACGTGAACGAGCTTGAACAGCACGCGATCGGGATAGCGATGCACGATGCCGGGAACCGGCGAGTGCTGGTGATCGCCGATCGGATCAGCAGTCTCGCCCGGCTGCACCTCCAACTCGGCCGCGGTCGGAACGAACTGTCGTGCGATGGGATCGTCCGGATCGGTCTTGTCGATCAGCTCGACGAGATCAGGCGTGATCGCGACGGCATAGCGCGCGGCGACCCGCTCGAGCGCGGGCAGGCCAGCGGACGGCGAAAGGCCTTCGGCCACGAGCTCGACCGGATCGCGCAGGGTGCGTGCAGGATTCGTCTTCGTCATCTCTCATCCGCAGGCGGTGTCCACACCACCTGATCAATTCGGGTCGCGCCGCTCGCCAGCATCACCAGCCGGTCGAACCCAAGCGCGACGCCACTGGCCTCCGGCATTGCGGCAACCGCGGCCAGAAAGTCTTCGTCGAGCGGATAGGCCTCGCCGTAGCGACGCAGCTTTTCCGCCATGGATTCCGTAAAGCGCTTGCGCTGCTCCTCGGCGTCGGTGAGCTCGCCAAAGCCGTTGGCGAGCTCGACGCCACAGGCATAGACCTCGAACCGTTCCGCAACCCGCGGATCGTCCGTCCTGACCCGCGCCAGCGCCGCCTCTGGAGATGGGTACTCGAACAGAATGGTCAAACGCCCCTGCCCTAGCCGCGGCTCGACGTGTTCGACCAGGACCTTGCTGAAGATGTCGGACCAGGTGTCGTCCTCGGCGACCCGGACCTTCCCACCGGCCGCCTCGGCGAGCGCCGTACGGTTACCCTCGCCGCCGGAAATTGTCGACAGCAGGTCGATGTCGGCAAAGCGCTCGAAGGCGCCGGCGACGGTCAGGAGCTCCGGCTCGGCGAAGGGATCGGCGGTCCGGCCGCGGAACGCAAAGGTCCCGATCCCGGTCGCCTGCGCGGCACGGGCGATGACGGCGACCGTATCGGCCATGATGGCGTCATAGGGCGCGCGCGCCCGGTACCACTCCAGCATGGTGAATTCGGGCAGATGCAGGTCGCCGCGCTCGCGATCCCGGAACACCCGGGCAAACTCGAAAATCAGCTCCTCGCCCGCGGCCAGCAGCTTCTTGCAGGCGAATTCGGGAGACGTTCGCAGGTAGCGGCTGGCCCGGCTGCCGTCCGGCCGCACGATCTCGGTCCGGGGGGCATGCAGATGTGTCTCGTTGCCAGGGGAGACCTGAAGAACCGAGGTTTCGACCTCGACGAAGCCCTGCTCGGCAAAAAAGCCGCGCAAAGCCCCGGCGATGGCGCCCCTGGCCCGAAGGAAGGGCCGCCGGTCGAGGTGCCGCTCGGGCGACCAGAACGGCGAGATCGGCTTGTCCCTAGCCATTAACCGACCGTCCCTCGGAACAGCAAAAGGCTGGCATCCAACGGCAAAATCAGTATGTTGCGGCCCGAAACGGGCGCCGAGGTCCGATTTGAGGCCCCAAGTCCCCCATCGATTTGACCACGTCCTGGCCGGTGCCGGGCCAAGCAAGCAGGAAATACAGCTTTGAGAGTCATCGCCAGTTCTATTCGCAAGGGCAACGTGATCGAGCAAGACGGCAAGCTTTATGTCGTCGTGAGCGCCGAGAACATCCATCCCGGCAAGGGCACCCCGGTCAGCCAGATCGAAATGCGCCGAATCTCGGACGGGGTAAAGATCTCGGAACGCTACAAGACCACTGACCAGGTCGAAAAGGCCACGATCGAAGAGCGCAACTACACCTTCCTTTACGAAGATGGCGACGGCTACCACTTCATGAACCCCGAGACCTACGACCAGGTTCAGGTTTCCAAGGACGTCGTCGGCGACGCGGCCGCGTATCTTCAGCCGGACATGACCGTCAAACTGTCGATGCATGACACCAATCCGGTGTCGATCGCACTACCGCAGCGCGTGACGCTGGAAGTGGTCGACACCGAGCCGGTGACCAAGGGCCAGACAGCTTCATCTTCCTACAAGCCCGCGGTGCTGTCCAATGGCGTGCGCACCACCGTGCCGCCGCACATCTCGGTCGGCACCCGCATTGTGGTGATGACCGAAGACGGTTCCTATTCCGAGCGCGCCAAGGACTAAGCGAGCCATCGAGGATCGGAACAGGTACCGCCGGGGGCGAGGCAGTGGGCAGGAAGAATCTCCGCTTCGTCTCGTTTCTCCTGGCGTCGCTGTCGCTCCCTATTGCAACACCGCTCGCTGCGGAGGAATTTCGCAGCCCTTCGCTAACCGCCCTGCGCGTCGACTGGCGCGCAGCGCTCGACCAGCTCCGTGTCGAGATCAACAGCCGCCCCCAGGTTGCTGGCGACTTCATCTTCGCACCCCGTCGTTCGGTGCCGCGCTACGATCCGCGCGCGATGCCCGCCTTGGTGCAACTCAACGCGATCTCCTCGCGCTTCTTCACCGGCATCACCCGAAGTCCCGTACCGGTGCTGCTGCCGTTCGACGCCGCCGCGTATCTCGAAGCGCAGCGCAGCGGCGCGCCGGCGACGCTCGCGCTGCCGCACTACCAGGCCGACTTCAATCCTGTCGACGTCTTCGATGCCGGCCCTGCCGGCTACAGCGCGACCTTCTCGTTCGAGCCCGGCGCCGGCGAAGGCATGCCGAGCCGGGTGTTCGCAAGGCCCGTCGAGGTGCAGATCACGGGTTCTGCGCTCATCTACGACATCGCCGATCCCGCCGGCGGCAAAGGCGAGCCCGTCAGGCCGCTCGCGACGACCTACCCGGATCTGCGCAGGTTCATCCGGGAAGGCTATGTGCGCTACGCCTTCACCCGCTTCGGCGCCGCCTATGTGGTGTCGGTTCAATGTCTCGACAGCGTCGCCAGGCCGCGGCGGCTCGCCTGTAAGGAGGCCTATCCGGTTGCCGAGCGCTTCCTGAAGGCGCTGCGCGTCGCTGGCGGCCAGCGCATGCGGCCGTTGACGGACATTGCCTCCAACCTCGTCGATCGCCCCACGGCGCGTTCGCCGGATTTCAGCTACCGGCCGAGCGGCGACATCATCCCGAACACCGGCTACCGCAAGCAGGGCGGCCATCCCGACGCAATGGCCTACGCGCAGATCCGCTTTCCACTGGAGAAAGCGCCCGCCTTCGTGCGTTCGCAATCCTACGGCAAGCGCGACAGGAGCGAAGGTCCGACCGCCTATCCCTGGCGCGACAATTTCTGCGAGTCGCGCAGTTTCGAGGTTTGGCAATGTGGCGGAGGCTACGGCCATCAGGGCGAAGACATCCGCGCCGCCGACTGTCCGCCACCCGGTGAAGGCCGCGAGCCCTGCGATCCCAGGCAACGCGCGGTCGTCGCCGTGCGCGACGCGGTGGTGATCCGCGGAGCCAAGGACCAGGCCGTGACACTTCAGGTCAATAGCCGTACCGAGCACATCCGCTTTCGCTACATGCACATGAACCCGCACGCCATGAACGCCGATGGCGTGCTCAACGGCCGCCTCGTCAGCGAAGGCGAGAAGATCGGCGTGGTCTCGAACTATCTCGACCGTCCAGCCGGAACGTCGCTACACCTGCATTTCGACGTCCAGGTCTTCACCCGCGACGGCTGGATCTGGGTCAGTCCCTACGTCACGCTGGTCTCGGCCTATGAGCGACTGATCCGTGCACGCGGCCGCGAGATCGGCCCGGACATGGCAGTCACTGCGCAGCCCGTGGCTCACGCGCTGCCGGAAGACGTGCTCAAGCCGGACCTCGGCAAGGGATCGGGTGACGAGGAGAACTGACGGCTTGCTCGTTCGTTGCCGGACCGTGCCGAGCATCTTCTCACGCGCTCCGCCGGCTCGAACGAAGAAGGACAGGGTTGATGAGTGTCGGACTGATCGGTCTTCTCGACGACATCGCGGCGATCGCAAAGGTGGCGGCAGCCTCGCTCGACGACGTGGCCAGCCAGGCGGCCAAAGCGGGCGCCAAGGCCGCCGGCGTGGTCATCGACGACGCGGCCGTCACGCCGAACTACGTCATCGGCTTCGCATCGAAACGCGAACTGCCGATCGTCGGCAAGATCGCGGTCGGATCGCTGCGCAACAAGCTGCTGATTCTGCTTCCCGTTGCCCTGTTGCTTGGTTATTTCCTTCCCGCCGCGGTCACGCCGCTGCTCATGCTGGGCGGAGCCTTTCTCTGCTACGAGGGTGCCGAAAAGGTGCTCGAAGCGGTGCTGCCGCATCATGCGCATTCCCACGAAGCTCAGGTCCAGCCGATTGCGCTCAATGCCCGCTCGGTCGAGGACGAGAAAGTGGCGAGCGCCATCAAGACGGATTTCATCCTGTCGGCGGAGATCATGGCGATCACGCTGGCGGCCATACCGGCGGGCAGCATCTGGACACAGGCGTTCGTCCTGGCGCTGGTCGGCCTCTGCATTACCGTCGGGGTTTACGGCGTGGTGGCCCTGATCGTGAAGGCCGACGATATGGGCCTCGCCCTTGCGCGCCATGACGGCACCTCGGTCGTCGGCGGCGCGATCCGCGCGCTCGGACGCGCGGTCGTTCGCGGCATGCCCGTCTTCCTGACGGTGCTGAGCACCATCGGCACCGCCGCCATGATCTGGGTCGGCGGCGGCATCATCCTGCACGGCATCGAGAAATACGGCCCGCCCGCGATCGGCCACATGGTCCATGCCGCAACCGAGGCTGCCGCACACCTGCTCCCCGCCGCGGCCGGCATCATGTCATGGGTGGTCGAGGCCGCCATCTCGGGCGTCCTTGGACTGCTCATCGGCGCCATCGCCATTCCGGTGGTCGAATACGGTCTCTCGCCGGCGTGGAAATTGTTGCGGCGGTCGCGACCGGCCTGAGCACGACCAGCGCAGATGACGATTTGCGGCCTACTCCAGGAAGGTCGTGAGCTGCGCGCCTTCATCCGCCACGAACACCGCGATCAGCTCCGCGGGCTCGGTCGCACTGGCATTCGCCGAGACCAGATGCGTCGAGCCCGGCGGCTCGAAGAAGGACTGGCCGACGCCGAACGTCTGGACCGGCCCGCCGCCGAGCTGCGAGCGGATCTCGCCCTTGGTGATGTAGGCGGTGACGGAGCCCGCGTGACGATGCGGCCGCGTAAATCCGCCGGGGCCATAGGACACGCGCACGACCGTCACGCGCTTGCCCGGGACGTTCGGCAACGCGTAGGAGCCGATCGGCTCGACCTTGTCGAGCGGAGAGCCCTCAGACGCCGTGGCGCAGAGCGGGGCCAGCGCGCCCGCAACAGTGTCCATGGTCACCGGCAACGCCTTGCCGATCGCAAGCGCACAGGCGAGTCCTGCGACGACCGCCAGCGCCGTGAAGCGCGATATCACCGGCGATTGCGCAATAGCCAATCTCGTTGCGGTCATGACAACCTCGCCTTCGCGTTGATCAGGACGAAGCAGCCTTCGCAGGCGCTGGCCTTGTTGCCGGCGTCCACCGGAAGGCTGCACCAAACCGGTTCCAGACGTTGATGGAGGCGACCGCCGAGGTCAGATACATCAGCTCGGCCTCCGAAAACTCGCGGGACGCCTCTGCATAGACCTCGTCGCTGACGCCCTCGGGCAGGAAGGTCAGCGCCTCGGCCCAGGCCAGCGCCGCCCGCTCGCGCGCCGAGAAGATCGGGGCCTCGCGCCAGACCGCGACCAGATGCAGCTTGTCGAGGGGAACGCCGATGCGCTCGGAGAGGAGAACGTGATGCTGCACGCAAAAGGCGCAGCCATTGATCTGCGAGGCGCGCAGCTTGACGAGTTCGAGAAGCTGCTTGTCGAGGCCGGCCTTGGCCGCCAACTGCCCCAGCGCAAGTACCACGTCATACGCATCGGGTGTTATCCGCTTGAAATCCTCGTATTCGCTGCGGGCGTGTGACATTGCGACTGCCTCGTGATATTATAAGACCGCTTACATCTTATAAGGGCTCTTATATATTGCGCAAGACACCTCGTATCGTGAGATCGAAAACTCCGCCAAAGTCCTCCGGCGCCGCCGAGGACAGCGCCGTTCGCGTGCCTGCTCCGGGAGAAGGCAAGCGCGGCGAGCAGGGTTACCTCGGTTATCTCCTGCGCCAGGCCCATGCCGCGGTTCGGCTGACGATGGAACGAACACTTGCGGATCTCGGCGTGACGTCGCCACAATTTGCCGTGCTAACGATGCTGAGGGCCTATCCCGGCCTGTCGGGTGCGGACGTGGCCCGCCTCACCTTTCTCACGCCGCAGACGGTCGGGATCATCATCCGCAACCTCGAGCGCGACGGCGCGATCGTGATGACACCACATCCCGTCCATGGCCGCATCCAGCAATGGACACTGACACCACGCGGCGCGACGCTGTTGAAGGCTTGCCGGGGACGGGTGATTGCGCTGGAGAAGCGTCTGGCCCGGGATTTGGACACGCAGGCGGAAGCCTCGATCCGCCGCTGGCTCGCCGGAATTGCAACGGATCTGCAGCAGGATTAGGCGACGGCGACCCGGGGCATCGGGCCTTACCGACCCTTCAACTCCCTCTCGACTTCGCCATCGGGCCACGTTTCGCCCGCTGCGATCACCCTGACGCGGCTTTGATCGGCGCCGTTCACCAGCACGTGCGAACTCACCCTGTCGCCGCTTTGCTCCAGGTGCAGATCAGTCTCCGG
>JAEYTQ010000672.1 GCA_023433965.1 Pseudomonadota bacterium
ACCCGGGTCTTCTGCCCGGCGGAGAGCTTACCGTTGGCGCGGTCGATGAAATCACCGAGGTCGAGATCCCCGGCGAGCTCCGTGATGTGATCGGCGAGATTCGTGACCGCATAGAGCTTGCCGAACACGGTGAGATTCTGCCGCACGGTGAGCCGCATCGGCATGTCGACATAGGGGCTCTCGAAATTCATCCGCCCGAGCACGGCCGCGCTCTCCTCGGGCATCCTGTGACCGAGCACATGCACGCGACCGGAGGTCGGCAGCACGAGGCCCATGATCATGGCGATGGTCGTGGTCTTGCCGGCGCCGTTGCCGCCCAGAAGCCCGGTGATGCTGCCGCGGGGCAGCGCGAAGGAGATGTCGTCGACGGCGCGGGTCTGCTTGTAGACCTTGACGAGGTGGTCGACCGCGATCGCCGCGGACGAATTGCGCTCCGCGACAGTCGGCCGACTTGAAGCCTCGTCATTCTCGGTCATGCTGGCCGTTCTTCTGCTATTGCATCGGCGAGCGCAAGGCTTGATGTAACGGCTCCTCGTCGGGCGGTTCCGTCAGCCCGGCGTTCGTATCCTGGAAGGCGCCGCCCCATTGGCCGATATGACCGAAATTGCCGATTCCGACTTTCACCACGCACAGCGGCATATCAGGCTGGACACGATTCTGCGGCTGCGCTGGCTCGCGGTGCTGGGACAGCTCGCCGCGATCTTCATCGTGGCGCAGGGGCTGGAATTCAACGTCGAGATCATCCCCTGCGTCAGCATCATTGCGCTGTCGGCCGCGCTCAATCTGGCGCTGCAGACCGCGGCCAATCCGATGCGGCGGCTGGAGCCGATGCAGGCAGCCGGTCTGCTCGCGTTGAACATCGTGGAGCTGGCCGGCCTGTTGTTCTTCACCGGCGGCTTGCAGAACCCGTTCTCGTTCCTGTTCCTTGCGCCGGTGCTGATCTCGGCCACCGCGCTGCCGGCCCGTTTCACGTTCGGCCTCGGCCTGCTCGCGGTCGCCTGCGCGTCGGTGCTGTTCTTCTACCATCTTCCGCTGCCCTGGGATTCCGAGGATCCCCTGGTGCTGCCGCCGATCTATCTCGTCGGCGTCTGGCTTTCGATCGTGCTCGCGATCGGCGTCACCAGCCTGTACTCGTTCCAGGTGACCGAGGAGGCACGCAAGCTTGCGGACGCGCTGGCCGCAACGGAGCTGGTGCTGACCCGCGAACAGCACCTGACCCAGCTCGACGGTCTCGCGGCCGCAGCCGCGCACGAGCTCGGCACACCGCTGGCGACGATCTTCCTGATTTCGCGCGAGCTGGAAAAGACGGTGAAGGACCCAACCATCGCCGCCGACCTGAAGACCCTGCGGGAGCAAACCCAGCGCTGCCGCGACATATTGAGCAAGATCACCCAGCTCTCCTCCACCGGCGCCCCGTTCGATCGCATGAAGCTGTCGGAGTTGATGGAGGAGGTGGTGGCCCCGCACCGCGATTTCGGCGTCGACATCAAGGTGCGGATCGCGGTGACCGCCGCGTCCGAGCCGGTCGGCTCGCGCAATCCGGCGATTCTCTACGGTATCGGCAACATCATCGAGAACGCGGTCGATTTCGCCCGCACCACCGTCGAGGTGAACGCCTGGTGGAACAAGGACCAGATCGAGCTCCTGATTTCCGACGACGGACCGGGCATTCCGCCCGACATTCTCAACCGGATCGGCGAGCCTTATCTGTCGCGGCGCCGGCCCCAGGACGAGGGCGGCGGCGCGCGGCGTGGCCTCGGCCTCGGCGTCTTCATCGCGCGCACCCTGCTCGAGCGCACCGGCGCCAAGGTCTCGTTTACCAACCGGATCTTTCCGGACCACGGTGCGGTGGTGCAGATCACATGGCCGAGACAGCGTTTTGAGGCTACCGAGACGCTCGAAGAAACAATAGGATAGGCGCGACCTTGCGTCGCACGACGGGGCGGATCGACGATTTGCCGCCTTGGCACGGTGCGATGGCAACGCCATATGTCAATGCGTTGGAGAGAGGAAACAGCCTTGAACGCCATCGCCGAACTGAACGAACAGACCGACCGCTCGCTGCTCATCGTCGAGGACGACAAGCCGTTCCTGGAGCGGCTGTCGCGCGCCATGGAGACCCGCGGCTTTTCAGTGACGTCATGCGACACCGTCTCGGACGGCCTTGCGCAGATCGGAAGGTCGGCGCCGGCCTTCGCGGTGGTGGATCTGCGGCTTGGCGACGGCAACGGTCTCGACGTGGTCTCGGCGCTAAAGAAGAAGCGCCCGGATGCGCGCGCGATCGTGCTGACCGGCTACGGCAACATCGCCACCGCGGTGACCGCGGTGAAGATGGGCGCAATCGATTATCTCTCCAAGCCCGCGGATGCCGACGACGTCGTCGCCGCGCTGCTGTCCACCAACGCGGAGAAATCCGAGCTGCCGGCCAACCCGATGTCGGCCGACCGCGTGCGCTGGGAACACATCCAGCGCATCTACGAGATGTGCAACCGCAACGTCTCGGAGACGGCGCGCCGGCTCAACATGCATCGGCGCACCTTGCAGCGGATTTTGGCCAAACGCGCGCCGAGGTAATCCCGGCGCTCACTGCGGCAAGCGCAGGTCTCCGGCCTCCGTGTCTGAGGCGGAGATGCTCGACGTGGTCAAAGCGCTGTCGCTTTGACCCGGCATGGCCATTTGGTGGTGGAAATCAGCGCTGCGAAAGCCGAGTTGGCCGTCCGGGCGGATGAGCTGCCGGACTTCGCAGCTCTGGGCGCGTATGCTCCCCACTCAACATGCCTGAAGTCGGTCGGCGCCTGAGGTCCCCTGCCCCCTGTATCGACAAAGCCGGGTGCTGGCGTCGTGCGCCCCTGAACCGGACGTTAACCTCAGGCGGCGGATCATCGCGCCGACCTGACGCGTCGAACATTCTCGAGAGAACGATGGTTCAGCCCACGCCGCTGCTAGCATTGCTTTGCATCTGGACGCTACGCACCATTGCCATCGCTGTCGTCGCCGGAGCGGTAGCCGTACCAGGGGCGGGGCGTGCGCAGCAGATCTCCCCGCCAGTCTGGACGGTACCGGAAGTCGGCGCGCTGCCTGATGACGATCATGGCCGGCTCGTGCGGCGCGGGCGCGACCTCATCACGGCGACCTACGCCCATATCGGGCCGGAGGTGCCGGACCCAGCCAAGCGTTATGCCGGTAACAATCTCGCCTGCAGCAACTGCCATCTCGAAGCCGGTACGAAAAAATTCGGCTTGCCGATCTTTGGATTGTTCGAGCTCTTCCCGCAGTACAGTCCCCGCCTCGGCGCCGAGATCACGATCGAGAATCGTGTGAACTCGTGCATGGCGCGCAGCATGAATGGTCGCGCGCTGCCGCTCGACAGTCCGGAAATGCAAGCCATCGTGGCCTATATCAAGTTCCTCTCGTCCGGCGTGCCGGCCGGGAAGGCATTGTCAGGACTCGGCGCCGGATCGATGCCTGAGCTCGATCGCGCGGCCGACCCCGTTCGTGGCAAGGCGATCTATGCGAACGCTTGTCTCTCTTGTCACAACGAGGACGGCTCCGGAATACGCCGCAGCCTGCCGAGCGTCGATCTCGGCTACATGGTGCCGCCGCTCTGGGGCGCCGATAGCTTCAATGACGGTGCCGGCATGGCGCGGCTGATCACGGCGGCGAACTTCGTGCACTTCAACATGCCGCACGGGACGGACTACCTGAATCCGCAGCTCACCGTCGAGCAGGCATGGGACGTGGCTGCCTATATGATCTCTCAGCCGCGTCCGAGGAAGGCCGATCTCGACAAGGACTATCCAGATCTTTCGAAGAAGCCGGTCGATACGCCTTACGGACCGTATGCCGACGGATTCGATCAGCAGCAGCACATGTACGGGCCTTTCGGTCCGATTCGGGCGGCGCAGGTCAAAAAATAGCTGCGATCGGCGACCTCTCGCATCACAAGGACTCCGGATCGCGCAGCGCTTCGTTCAGCGCGCGGCTAGTCCCAGAAATCCGCGTGGCCCTGCGGATCGACCAGACGGTTGATCCGCAGCGCCGCCGCCATCGCGAACCGCACCGTCATCTGCTTGCGCGTGGCGGCAGCGAGCTTGTGCTCGGGCGCCTCGCAATGCATGTGCGCGCCATAAGCGTCGGCGACGATCAGGCCGGTGTCGTCAGGAAAGATCTCGCACGGCAGATCCTGCGTGAAGGCGAAGAACAGCCGGTCGCAATGGGCACGGTATTCGTGCCATTTCTGATCGGCGCGGAGATCCTCGACCGACGACTTGATCTCGACGATCCAGATCTCGCCACGCTCGTTCAGCGCCACGAGATCCGCGCGCCGGCCCGACGGCAGCGGCAATTCGCTGATGCAGGAGAAGCCGAGCGAGCGCAGCAGCCGCGACGTGCCGCGCGCGATGGCGAGCGCCGTCTCCGACTGGCGGCGATCCGGCGGCGGCACGAGGGCGATGTTGCGGGCGGTGTTGTCCATGGCGGGAAGGATAGCCGATTCCATGAGGGGCGGACACTGCCCCCGCCCGACTTCGTCGCCCCCGGGACGACAGTTTACAGAAGCGCCACCACCACGCCCTCGTTGCCGCGCAGATCCAACACGCCCTCGATTCCCTCCTCCTCGCGATCCATGAACGTCGACAGCAATATCCTGCTGCCGAACTTTATCGCGCTCGTCGTCACCGCGACCGGGTCGGCGCCGAGGTTGAGCGCCACGATCACCGACCTTTCTCCAACAGCGCGGCGGTAGATCAGGAGATCGCCTTGCGCGGCGATCGGATGATAGTCGCCGGCGACCAGCGGCGGACAGCTCTTCCGCAAGGCGATCAGGCCCTTGTAGAGGCTGAGGATCGAACGCGAATCGGCTTCGAGATTGGCGACGTTGTCGCGGATATGATCCTCGGGCAGCGGCAGCCACGGCCTCGCCTGCGAGAAGCCGGCGAAGGTCGAGGAATCCCATTGCATTGGCGTGCGGCAGCCGTCACGGCCGACGCCGATCCCCGGCACGTTCTTCTCGTAGGGATCGCGCACGTCTTCCGGTGCGACCGCGAGCTGATGCATGCCGATCTCGTCGCCGTAATAAAGCGTCGGCGTGCCGCGCAGCGGCAGCAGCAGCATGGCCGCGACGCGGGCCTGCTCCGGCCCGACCCGGCTCGCCACGCGCGGTCGATCGTGATTGCCGAGCACCCAGTTCGGCCAGGCGCCGCGCGGCAGCGCCCTCTCGTAATCCTCGATGATCTTTTCGATCGAACGCGCACTCCAGAAGGTCGAGAGCAACGCGAAATTGAACGGCATCTGCGCACCGGTGAGATCGTTGCCGTAATAGGCCATCAGACGGTGCAACGGCAGATAGATCTCGCCGATCAGGACGCGGGCGCCGTAGGAATCGGTGACGCGCCGCATCTCGGCGATGACGTCGTGCACCTCCGGCTGGTCGGTCGAATATTGCGTCAGGATCGTTTCGTTTGGCGGCCGGCCCTCGACGTAATGCGGGTTCGGCGGGTTGTCGCGGAATTCGGCGTCCTTGATCAGGTGCCAGATCACGTCGACGCGAAAACCGTCGACGCCCTTGTCCAGCCAGAACCGCATCACGTCGTAGATGGCGTTGCGGACCTCCGGATTGCGCCAGTTCAGGTCCGGCTGCTGGGCAAGGAAGGCGTGATAGTAGTACTGGCCCGTGGCCTCGTCGAAAGCCCACGCGCTGCCACCGAACTCCGACAGCCAATTGTTCGGCACGCCGCCGCCTGGCGCCGGATCGCGCCAGATGTACCAGTCGCGTTTGGGATTGTCGCGCGAGGACCGGCTCAGGCCGAACCAGGGATGCTGATCCGAGGTGTGGTTCGGCACGAGGTCGAGGATCAGCTTCAGGCCGTTGTCGTGGGCGGCTTTCAGCAGCGCGTCGAAATCCGCCATCGTGCCGAACAGCGGCTCGATGCCGACATAGTCGGAGATGTCGTAGCCGAAATCCGCCATCGGCGAGGGAAAGATCGGCGACAGCCAGATCGCGTCGACGCCGAGCGATTTGACGTAAGGCAGCCGCTGCAAGATGCCGGCGAGATCGCCGACGCCGTCCCCGTTCGAGTCCTGGAAGGAGCGCGGATAGATCTGGTAAAAGACGCCGTCGCGCCACCAATCGTCGTTGTCGTGAGCCATGCCGAAGACCACCCGGAATCTGCCGCCTTGCGCGGGAGAACGCGACAGCAACGCCCCGGTTCAAACTGGCGAGCCAATTGGGACGGCCGTGTGACGGTTGTTCCGCGGAGGGCAGCGAATCTTTTGCTTGGCGGGATGGCAAAAATCGGCATTGTGAGGAAATGACCGAGCAAAACGACACCAAAAGCAAGGCGGGCGCGATCATCGTTCCCGTGACGCTGTTCGAGCAGAACTGCACCATCATCTGGGACGAGCCGTCCAAGAAGGCCGTGGTGATCGATCCCGGCGGCGACGTACCGAAGATCCTCGATGCGATCAAGCAGACCGGCGTCACCGTGGAGAAAATCTGGCTGACCCACGGCCATATCGACCATGTCGGTGGCGCTGCGGATCTGCGCGATGCGCTGAAGGTGCCGATCGAGGGTCCGCATGAAGCGGACAAGTTCCTGCTCGACAACGTGGTCGAGAGCGGCGCGCGCTTCGGCATGACGGGCGTGCGCAACTTTGCGCCGGACCGCTGGCTCGACGAGGGTGACAGCGTCTCGATCGGAAGCTTGCAGTTCGACATCCTGCACTGCCCCGGCCATTCGCCCGGCAGCGTGGTGTTCTTCAACAAGGATCTGCGCTTTGCCCATGTCGGCGACGTGCTGTTCGCGGGCTCGGTCGGCCGCACCGACCTGCCCGGCGGCAGCCACGCCACGCTGATCAACTCGATTCTGACGAAATTGCTGCCGCTCGGCGACGATGTCGGCTTCATCTGCGGCCACGGCGCCGGCTCCAGCATCGGTCAGGAGCGGATGACCAATCCGTTCATTACGGGCGAGATGTAGCATCGCTACAGACTCCGCTGTCATCCCGGACAAGCGCAAGCGCAGATCCGGGATCCATAGCCGCAGGGAGATGTGGTTACGGGGACTCGGAGTTGCCTCTTCGTGCCAAATTTTGTCTTGTGGCTATGGGTCCCGGATCTGCGCGCGCTCGAGGCGCGCTTGTCCGGGACGACGGCTGAACGCGTGTCGACCAGCTACTTCATCAGTCCCGCGGCCGTCAGCGCGCGCGTGATGATCTGGCCGAGGTCGAAACCGCGAGCACCCTCTCGTTGCGGCTCGGCCGGCGCTTCGGCGACAGCGGTACGGATCGAGCGGGCGAGATGCGGCGCTGGCGTCAGTGCCGGCTTCGCGGGCTTGACGTCCGCCTTGTTCGCCGCGGCGTCGGCGATCCAGCCGGTCAGGCCGAAGAATTTGGCGATGTGATAGGACGAGGAGATGCCGGCCTCGATCAGGAAGGCGCCTTCGACGCCGTAACGCTGGTCGTTATCGGCAAGGCCGAGCGGCGTGCCATGGGCCATGTCGGTGATGGCGTAGGATTCGACCAGCGTCTCGCCGTCCCTGTCCCACCAGGCCTGGCGCGGATGGCCGTCGACATTGGTCTCCGCCATCGGCGTCTCCGGCAGGTCATGCAGGTCGAGCCACTGCTTGACGATCTCGTTGGCATTGCCGGGATTGACGGTGCGGTCGGCACTGCCGTGCCACACCGAGACCTTCGGCCAGGGCCCGCGGTGATCGGTGGCACGGCGGACGAGATCGCCGAGCTCGCGCGCGGGACGCGCGGGCGAATGGAACATGCCGTCGAGCGCCTCGCGCAGGTTCGAGGCAATGCCGTAGGGAAGCCCGGCAATGATCGCGCCGGCCGCAAACACCTCCGGATAGGTCGCGAGCATCACCGAGGTCATGCCGCCGCCGGCAGACAGACCGGTGATGAAGATGCGCTTGGGATCGATGCGGTGCGTCTTCACCATGTGCGCGATCATCGCGCGGATCGAGCGCGGTTCGCCAGAGTCCCGCGCAATGTCCTCCGGGCTGAACCAGTTGAAACAGGTGTTGGCGTTGTTGATACGCTGCTGTTCGGGCATCAACAGCGCGAAGCCGTAATGCTTTGCGAGCGTCGACCAGCCCGCGCCGAGATCGTAGGCGGCCGCGGTCTGTCCGCAGCCATGCAGCACGACGACGAGCGCACGGGGCTTCTGCAATTGCGCTGGCACGAACGCGAACATGCGCAAGGCGCCGGGATTGTCGCCGAACTCCGTCACCTCCTGCAGCGGGCTGGATGAATCAGCGCTGCGGCCGAACTCCGCAAAGCGCAGTCCGTCCAGCCTGGGCAGACGTTTCAAGAGATCGATATTCCTGGCTAACGACACGGCAACTTCCTGGTGGGCGACGGTCAACGTCCAGCCAAACCAGATAGTTGCTGCGATGCAAAATAAAAAGACCGTGCGCTGTCAATCTGACCCGATTCGCGCGGAAAGCCGCGAAATCGGCACGTATTAACCGCAATGCCTCAACTTCGTGCAGCAACGCGCCGCATCCCGCCAAAACTAACTGCGGCGCAGATCATGATGAGTGTCACAAAACCAGCAAGAACGACGATGTCACATCGGGCGCGCCACAACGCAGGCCTGCATTCCGCCGCGCGGGACATCGCATGATTGCGTTCGCGCCATCGGGCACGTAGCCTCACGGCTTCAACAAACAGAAAATCGAAGCCGGAGAGAACGCATGGCGCGCCTGAAGTTCGGAGCCTTTCTTGCCCCGCACCACCCGATCGGGGAGCATCCGATGCTGCAGTTCCGGCGCGATCTCGACCTCGTCGAGCAGCTGGATGCGCTCGGCTATGACGAGTTCTGGTGCGGCGAGCATCATTCCTCCGGCTGGGAGATGATCGCCTCGCCCGAGATGTTCCTGGCCGCGGCGGGCGAGCGCACCAAGCGGATCAAGCTCGGTACCGGCGTGGTGTCGCTGCCCTATCACCATCCCTTCAACGTCGCCCAGCGCATGGTGCAGCTCGATCACATGACCGGCGGCCGCGCCATCTTCGGTTCCGGCCCCGGCGCGCTCGCCTCCGACGCGCACACGCTCGGCATCGACCCGATGACGCAGCGCGACCGCCAGGACGAGGCGATCGGCGTGATCCGCCGCCTGTTCAACGGCGAGCGTGTCACCGCTAGAAGCGACTGGTTCACGATGAACGACGCCGCGCTGCAGATCCTGCCGTTGCAGGAGGAGATGCCGTTCGTGGTGGCCTCGCAGATCTCACCCTCCGGCATGACGCTCGCCGGCAAATACGGCATCGGCATCATATCGCTGGGCTCGATGACGACGCAGGGGCTGATGTGGCTGCAGCAGCAATGGCAGTTCGCCGAGGACGCCGCCAAGAAGCACGGGACGAAGGTGAACCGCGCCGACTGGCGCGTGCTCCTGACCTGGCATATCGCCGAGACTCGCGAGCAGGCGCGCCGCGAGGCCGGCGCCGGGCTGATGCGCTGGCACAACGAGTATAATGTCGGCACGCTGCAACGGCCGGGCCTCACCGCATTCTCCTCGCCGGAAGAAGCCGTGGACAAGACCGCCTTCGTCGAGGGCGCGGCCTCCGTCATCGGCACACCCGACGATCTCGTCAAGATGATCAAGAACGTGATGCAGGTTTCCGGCGGCATCGGCGCGGTCATCGGCTTCGTGCACGACTGGGCCAATCCGGAGAACACCCGCCGCAGCTGGGACATGGTGGCGCGCTACGTCGTGCCGGAGATCAACGGCTACATCGACGGCCTGCGCAAGTCGCAGAAATTCGTGATCGAGAACCGCGCGATCTTCGAGCGCGCGGGCCAGGCCGTGATGGCTAAGATCATGCAGAACGAGAAGGCCGCCGAGGCGCTGAAGGTCACCGGCCCCGGCCGCGTCGCCATCCCCGCCGTCAACGCGCCGGATCTGCAGAAAGCGGCGAAGCCGTAGCGGCGCGTTGCGCGCTACGCCTGCGCCCACGATCTCGCGCAAGTGACGCCGGCCCGTGCTAAGTTGATCGCATCAGCCTGGCGCCGGTCGCAATATTGCCGCCGGCCGCGCGGAATCTGTCGGTCAACCAACCGGAGTGATCGTGATGTCGATGCAGAATGTGGCCGCGCCTCCGCTTCCGTTCACGCCGCCCCGGCGCAACGAGCTGACGCACATCCCCGGCGACGAAGGCTGGCCGATCATCGGCAAGACGTTTGAGGTGCTCGCCGATCCAAAGGGGCATATCGAGGCCAACGGCGCCAAATACGGCCTGGTCTACCGCACGCATTTCTTCGGCGAGACCAATGTCGTGCTGCTCGGGCCCGAGGCCAACGAACTCGTGCTGTTCGACCAGCAAAAGCTGTTCTCCTCGACGCATGGATGGAACAAGGTGCTGGGCCTGCTGTTTCCGCGCGGGCTGATGCTGCTCGACTTCGACGAGCACCGGCTGCACCGCAAGGCGCTGTCGGTGGCGTTCAAGTCCGGGCCGATGAAGTCCTATCTCGGCGATCTCGACCGGGGCATTTCCGCGCGCGTCGCGCAGTGGAGGGCAAAGCCGGGTGAGATGCAGCTCTATCCGGCGATGAAGCAGCTGACGCTCGATCTCGCCGCGGCCTCCTTCCTCGGAGCCGATATCGGACCGGAGGTCGACGAGATCAACCGCGCCTTCGTCGACATGGTCGCCGCCGCCGTCTCGCCGGTCCGCCGTCCCCTGCCCGGCACCCAGATGGCGCGCGGGGTGAAGGGACGCAAGCGCATCGTCGCCTATTTCCGCGAGCAGATTCCCCTGCGCCGCGGCAATCACGGCGGCGACGATCTGTTCTCGCAACTCTGCCGCGCCACGCATGAGAATGGCGCGCTGCTCTCGGAGCAGGACATCATCGACCATATGAGCTTCCTGATGATGGCGGCGCACGACACGCTGACATCGTCGTTGACCTCCTTCATCGGCGAGCTCGCCGCCAATCCGGAATGGCAGGACAGGCTGCGTGCCGAGGTGCTCGCGCTCGGCCTTGCGCCGGATGCGCCGAGCAGCTTCGACGATCTCGAGAAGATGCCGCTGACCGAGATGGCGTTCAAGGAGGCGCTGCGGATCAAGCCGCCGGTGCCGTCGATGCCGCGCCGCGCGATGCGCGATTTCAGCTTCAAGGGCTTCAAGGTGCCCGCCGGCACCGCGGTCGGCATCAACCCGCTCTACACGCACCACATGAACGATATCTGGCCGGAGCCGGACCGCTTCGATCCGTTGCGCTTCACCGAGGAAGCGCAGCGGGGACGCCACCGCTTCGCCTTCGTGCCGTTCGGCGGCGGCGCGCATATGTGCCTCGGCCTGCACTTCGCCTATATGCAGGCGAAATGCTTCGCGCGGCATTTCCTGCAGAATATCGAGGTGTCGCTGGCGCCGGGCTACGAGCCGGACTGGCAGATGTGGCCGATCCCGAAGCCGCGGGACGGCCTGCGCGTGACGGTGAAGGCGGTGTGAATGTCTCGTGTCCCGGACGCGCGAAGCGCGAGCCGGGACCCAGAAAGCCAGAGGGTCAACTGCGGATGGATGGGCCCCGGCTCTGCGGAGCGGCGCATCGCGCCGCACCGCGTCCGGGGCACGAGACTATCCGCTACGCCCCCTGATCGAACGCCTTGCGCAGCGCCACGTAGCCTTGCTGCTGCTGGGTCCAATTGCGGCCCCCGGTCATGGCGCCGTCGACGACGAGGTCGTGTCCGTTGACGAAGCTGGATTCGTCACTCGCCAGGAACACCGCGGCGTGGGCGATGTCCTCAGGGAGGCCGGCACGCGGGATCGGCTGCGCGGTCTTGTAGACCTCGCGCATCACCGCCGGCGTCTTCTCCGCGGCATCGGTCGCGAGCCCCAGCGCCTTGCCGAAGATGCCGGTTGCGATCGCGCCGGGCGAGATCGAGTTGACGCGCACGTTGGATTCACCGAGCTCCATCGCCACGCATTTGGTGAGATGGATCACCGCCGCCTTGGCCGCGCTATACACCATCGACGACGAGAAGCCGGCGAGCCGACCGGCAATGCTGCCATTGTTGATGATGCTGCCCGAACCCTGCTGCTTCATGTAGGGCGCGGCATGCTTCATGCCGAGCATGACGCTGCGCACCAGCGTCGCCATGGCCGCGTCGAACCGCTCGGCCTCGAGGCCCTCGATGCCGCCGGTCTGCGCCGGCCCGCCGGCATTGTTAAACAGACAGTCGATCCTGCCGAATTTGTCGACCGCAAGCGCGATCAGCGCCTGCATCTGCGCTTCGACCGTGACGTCGGTCTGGCGGAAGATGCAGGCAGGCCCGAGTTGCTTCGCCAGCGCCTCGCCTTCCGGTAGACGCCGCCCGGCGATCACAATTTTGGCACCTTCGGCAACGAAGACTTCCGCAGTGCGCAATCCGATGCCGCTGGTCGCCCCCGTGATCACCGCAACCTTGCCGTCCAGCCTGCCCATGGAATGTTCCTGTTCTCGAGCGATTTGATGCGAAAAGGCGAATGTCGGCAGCTGCCGTCGCCGCGGCGGCTACTATCCCTGCCCGCTGCC
>JAEYTQ010000734.1 GCA_023433965.1 Pseudomonadota bacterium
AATTCCAGGTCGATCCCTCCAACCTCGACCGCATCTATGTCGCGGGGGCCGGCGATGCCCAGGTGCCGCTCTCCGCCGTGGTGCATGCGACGCGCGGGGTCGCCCCGCTCGCGGTCTATCACTCGCAGTCATTCCCCTCGACCACGGTGTCTTTCAACCTGCTGCCAAACGTGCCGCTACAGGCGGCGACGCAGAACGTTCAGCGCGCGGTCGAGGAATTGCACATGCCCGAGGGCATTCGCGGCAGTTTCGACGGCAATGCTGGCGACTTCGCCAGGACCAGCGGCCGTCAGCCGCTTCTGATCCTCGGCGCGCTGGTGGCGATGTATATCGTGCTGGGCGTGCTCTACGAGAGCCTGGCCCATCCGCTCACGATCATCTCGACACTGCCCTCGGCCGGGCTGGGTGCGTTGCTTGCGCTCCAGCTCACCAACACCCCGCTGACGGTGATCGCCTTCGTCGGCATCATCCTCTTGATCGGCATCGTCAAGAAGAACGGAATCATGATGGTGGATTTCGCGCTCGATGCCGAGCGCCGGCGCGGCCTGTCCTCGGCCGAGGCAATCTTCGAGGCCTGCCAGGCGCGCTTCCGCCCCATCCTGATGACGACCATGGCGGCGCTGTTCGCCGGCATCCCGCTGGTGGTCGCGACCGGTCCTGGCACGGAGCTGCGCCGCCCGCTCGGCATCACCATCATCGGGGGCTTGGTCGTCTCCCAGATCCTGACCCTGTACACGACGCCGGTGATCTACCTGTTGATCGACCGCCTGCGGCGCCGCTCCGAGCCGCGTGCGGTGGCGGCACCGGCGGAATAGGTTGGCGGGACGCTGCTTCGAGCGTATAGCGGCCCGATGTCCAAGTCCGAAGCCGCCGCCGCGCCGGCCGAACCGATCCCCGAGTGCCCGCACTGCCAGAAGCCGATGCCGCTCTGCATCTGCGACAGCGTCACGCCCATTGAAAATCGTCTCTCGCTGCTGATCCTCCAGCATCCGCAGGAGCAGGACAGGGCGCTCGGCACCGCGCGGCTGCTTGCCAGGCATTTCGCCGATGCCACCGTGCGGGTCGGCCTGTCCTGGCCGAGCCTGTCCAAGGCGCTCGGACGGCCGGTCGACAACGCCGCGCACTGGGCCGTGCTCTATCTCGGCTCGGCGCGCGCGGCCGATCTCGAGGCGGACGGCGAAATCGTCGCGCTCAACCGCAAGGGCGAAGTTGCGGAGAACCAACGCGCGCTCCTCGGCAAGCTCGAAGGCGTCGTGTTGCTCGATGGCACCTGGAGCCAAGCCAAGGCGTTGTGGTGGCGCAATCCCTGGATGCTCAAGTGCCAGCGCGTGATCCTCAACCCGGCACAGCCCTCGCGCTACGGGCATCTGCGCAAGGAGCCGCGCCGGGACGGGTTGTCGACCATCGAGGCCGCCGCGCCGCTTCTGGCCGGCCTCGAGCGGCGCCCGGACATCGCCGAGACGCTGCATGCGAGCTTTGAACGGCTGTTGACGCGCTATCGCGAGGTCCAGGCCGAGATGCCGGAATTGGCGCCCAAACCGGCGCCGAAGGGCCGCCGGCGCGACTTCCGGCGGCGCAAACGCGCCTGACGGCGGTGGGGCAAAGGGATAGCAGCCGCGTCGGGGTTGCCTAATCCCGTCATCCCCTATATTGCTCCGCGCTTACGGGGCCACGTGGCGGAGTGGTTACGCAACGGTCTGCAAAACCGTGTACACCAGTTCAATTCTGGTCGTGGCCTCCATTCCAAGCCTCTGATTATCCGGAAAAAATTGCGGGTTCGCCCTGACGTCGGCGGCAGTAGCGGCGAGGCCCTTCCAGCTGGGCCCACCAGGCTTGGCGGAAAACCAGCGATTCAGCCTCGATGGCACAGACTTCGCATCGGCGAAGTGACGCATCCCATCAACCGAGCGCTGGAGACCGCGTGGCCGAAATTGTCCGATTTGTCCCGAAATCCGAGCAGGAGCGGGCTCGTCTCATTCGTGAGGCGCGCGCGATCTAAGACAGCATCTTTCCGCAGGCCGCTCCCGAGCGGGCGCCGCAGGATGCCGACGAGCGCGCCAACAATTGATCGACGTTGCGCCTGGCTCGGGCCTCGGTGATTACCGGTCCCAGCCCAAGTGGGGCCCAGCCGTCCAGGCCAAGCCTCAGCAGGCCGCGTACCAGTCGTCGGGAAAGGGCAGGAGAGGCCAGGCGCCCTCGTTGTCATTGGCGGCTCTGCGCGGCGCGTCGAAACTCCACGAGCGGGGAACGAATGCTTGCTGCGGCACGGGGGCGAGATCCTCGAAGACCATGGCGTCCCGCACGGCATCCAGCAGAAAGTTGAATTCGGCTTCGCTCATCACATCCTCGCAGACCGCGGATGGCGGAATGTCGCAAAGCCGGCTTGTTTCCGAATTGACCCGATCGTTCGTATTTTAACGATCCGGCGATCGGGGTCCGATTGGTTAGCAATTCCTGAAAACCCCCAGCGCGCCGCATGCGCCCGCACAGCGGATGTGAAAGAAATCACATTCCGCTCGTTCCATTTCTCCTAACTCTTCCCAACACCCCCGGCCAATGCAGGCCGGAGCGGGGCAGGGCAGAGCGGGAGACCGGGCATGAAGGCGAGGTTCTTGCGGTTTGCGGGCGTGAAAAGCCGGGCGCGTGGTGCTTCGACGGTCGGGCTGTTCCTGACGCTTTTTGCCTCCGCGGCTCACGCACAGGGAACGGCGGAGCAGCGGCGGGCCTGCACGCCCGACGTCTACCGGCTCTGCGCCGGCGAGATCCCCAATGTCCGCGCCATCACCGCCTGCCTGCGCCGCAACCGCGCCAGCCTCAGCGAAGCTTGCCGGTCCGTGTTCGACCAGGCCGGCGGTTGAACGGCTCTCCCTGTGGTTTTGTGCGCAGCAAGTCCCATGCGCGGCTTGCGAATCGCTCCGGGTCAGCTTGTGGATATGCTGCGGACAGGCTGTGCAGAACCGGTTGATTTGCTGCGCGGATCGGCCGGTGTACGCCGGCAGACAAGCTTCTCGCGGCGCACTCCCGCAGGCTTCCTCTCTGATTACCAGCGCTTTCAGTTCTTCTCGAATTGCAATCTGAACACGCAAGAGTCTTGATGGTCGTGATCTAGGGGGATCGGGCGACCTTGAACGCAGTCCCGCACTACCGCGCCTAACTGACAGAAGTGCACAGGGATCAGGGAATGTGATGGCATCACCTCTTCTCAAAGCACTAAAATGGTGCTTTAGTGCTTTTCATGAGCCCGTCTCCCAAGAATGCCCCCGCCGCGCTGCGCTACAGGTTGGCCCCTGATCCGGCCGCCCACG